>JAUWGT010000050.1 GCA_030606265.1 Candidatus Stahliibacteriota bacterium
AATAATCAAAGATAAAGAGACGTTTCGAGAACGGCTTGATTATGTTCATTTTCTACCAGTAAGAGGCAAACTCGTAAAAGAAGCACGTGATTACGAATTCTCGAGTTACAATAATTACTCGATGGCGAGAAGAACAACGATTCAACTCGTCATTGACTCATTACCTGAGAAATTCACGTCCAAGAAATAGACAAGGGTCTATCAACTACTGTCTGGGATAGATTCTGGACGGGCAAAGACCCTGCCTCGATATATCCACCAGTAACCAATATTGTTAACGAACTCAATGAGGTTACAAAGATACGCGGTAAGAAAATACTTGAGGTTGGCAGTGGAACTGGTCGCGACGGACTGAGAATGAACCGCCTCGGTGGGGTTGTTTATCTCTTAGATTACTCAAAAGAAAGTCTGCGTCTGGTTCGTTCCAGTGCTGAGTCAACTAATGTCAAGTTCGTTCTTGCAGATGGCCGTTCTTCGCCTTTTAAGGACAATGCATTTGATATCGTATTTCACCAAGGCCTTTTAGAGCATTTTCCTTCCCCTTTTGATCTCTTGCGCGAAAACCTTAGAATCCTAAAAAGGGGAGGGTTATTAGTCGTTGATGTTCCTCAAACCTATCATATATACACCATACTCAAGCATGTCCTAATAACACTTGGTTTGTGGTTTGGCGGTTGGGAGAGACAGTTTACCATAACCTCGTTGGCTAAACTCTTGATCCAATTCGGGTTGCAGCCGATACACTTCTACGGTAACTGGTCACAACCTGGTATATTTTATAAGGTCGTACGTGAGGGACTGAAGCGGTTCAAGATAAACCTGCCAATGTACCCTAGATATTTCGGGCGGATAACCGCCAGATTCCACGGATTACAAGAGCGTTTACGAAAGAAAAAGCTGTTCTTATATACTGTTCTCTCAATAGGGATCATCGCAAGGAAGCACTAAATCAGAAGTTACTATTTGGGTCGGTTTGTAATAAACGGTGTTCCTTCATCAGTCAAGGTGAAGTATACCTCTTTGTGATGTTGTGCCGGCATATATCTTGATATAATGTAGTCAACGTATTCCACGGTTTCCGGGATTGACGGTACACGCTTCAACTTCCTCACAAGCCCCGGTCCAGCGTGATAAGCGGCAAGGGCTAATTCCAAATCATCGTCAAAGATGTCGAAAAGATCCCGTAGATAAGAAACACCACCCCTAATATTTTCCCAGGGGTCATAAGGGTCTTCCACACCAAGGATCTCAGCAGTTCCCGGCATTAACTGCATGAGACCAATCGCACCACTTTTGGAAACTGCCTTGGGGTTGAATTGAGATTCTTTTTCGATGACCAACTTAACCAACTGCTGATCAATAGCATACTCCTGGCAGTAATGTCTTATTATATGATCATAGTCTTCGCAAATAGCCACCTGTTCAGCAGTGCTGGTTTCTTCGAGCTGTGGAATATTCGAAAGCATAATTTCACCATCTTCACCGCTGATCACCAGCTGACCTGCGAGCAGGAGTATAAACATATAAAATATTATATGAAATTATTATTTTGTCAACCCCGTTACTAATTGTTCGAAATATGTTTCTGGAATATCAGTCACAATTCGTGTTGTGCTGGCAAAAGCATTAAGCCTTTACGCCAACCATACCAAGAATTAGTAACGGGGTCAACCCCGTTTGCAGAGTACCGGGGAAACGGAGACGGCGAGAAAAGGAGAACACACTCTGTTAGAGACATCTCACATTCGCTCAATACACTGGAATCTGCAGCTCAATCGGAGATTAAGGCATATTTCGTGCACGCTACGCTGGGGACACGCCTCCTCTCATAATAATTCGAGACAGGTCGCTTCGCAGCGGTAGAGAGCCCTACGGGCGGTTACTAAGTAACTAAGTTATTAAGTTATTGACGCCTTACGCCGTACTCCCTACGCCTTACACTCTTGTAGCTTGGTTCTTGTCCCGATTTATCCCGCTTCGTATTATAATTCTACAAATAGGATTGCGGGATTTATCATTTTGGATTATAGTATCCAGGAAAATCGAGGATCCCGCAAAGCGGGAGGATTTGGAACTTGAAAAAATGTATTCTCTAACGGGGTCAACCCTCTGTTTGCAGAAGTGCGGCAGAAACAATCTCTGAAGATTACCACGTTCACGCTGCTCGCTCGTAATGACACATCGAGAACATATTATAGTATTTCTACACTTTCTGGCTTAGCACCTCATATACTTCAACCGGCTCACTAATGTTTTTCAGCTGGACTGGCGGTAGTTTCTTCATCCTCATGAGATCTTTGGTTAGTTCATAGGTTGATTTACTGATAAGTATCTGACCTGGTTGCGCAGCATTTTCAAGCCGTGAAGCAAGGTTCACCGCGCGTGAAACCACGGTGTATTCCATCCGGTTAATATTGCCGATATTACCGGCGATCACCTCACCAGTGTTGATACCAATCCCGATCTCAAAAGCCTCGACTTCAGCAAGCTCCATCTTTTCTCGCCAAGCCTCTTTTAAGTCAATCACGCGACGCTTCATATCCAACGCTGCCTTTACTGCCCGCAATGGGTCATCATCATGGGCGACCGGAGCACCAAAAATTGCCATAACACAATCACCAATGTATTTATCAAGGGTCCCTTCATGAATAAAAACGATATCCGTCATACTGCTCAAAAAGTCATTTAGTATCTCGACCGCGACAAGAGTATCGATCTTCTCAGCCAATGAAGTATAGCCACGAATATCGCAAAAAAGGATTGTCGCAACACGCGCTTCGCCACCCAAAGCCATGCCTTCTTCAGTGGCCATGATTTTCTCGACTACGGTAGGTGAAAAAAATCGTTGGAGACGATTCTTTATTTTTTCTTCCTTCTTTATTTTTTCATAGAGTTGGGTATTCTCAATAGCAATAGCCGCCTGGTTAGCAAACGATATCATGAATTCTATAGCACCCTGGTCAAAATGCCTTTGGGTAACCGGGTTATCAAGATAGATAGCTCCTACCTTACCTTTCTTCTTGGCAACAAGCGGCGCGCAGATAACCGCACCGATTGCGTAATTTATAACGCTTTCCTGAGTTTTAAATCTTTCATCGCTCGTCGCGTCTTCAGTGGCGATCACCTGACCAGTCCTGTAAGTTTCCCAGGCAATCGTTTGGCTAATGCCGGTTGTTGTACTCGGTTCAAGTTCACCACCCATGTTCCGGGCGACCTTAACCTTCAAATCCTCGGACACCTCATCATAGAGGATTATGAACCCGCGGCGCGCCTGTAGTATCTTCAATGCCAAATCCATGAGCAGATTCAGCAGAACATTGAGATCAAAGACGAAATTGATAATATTGCCGACTTCGCACAAGGTCGACGCGATCTCCTTAGATCTTTCGGCTTCGCTGAACTTATCCTGGTTCTGAGCAATACAGGTCTTAAGTTCATTAAGGGAACGTAAAACATCTTTCTTCGCCGCGCTTTTTGATAGCTGTTTTTTTATTGACTCTATCTTCTCGGCAAAGTCAAAACCTTCACCAAACCGGCGGCTTGGTGTTTTCCGCTCAGGGATATGGTCAAGGGTCTTTTCGTCGACAAACGTAATTATTGTATTGCCGATCTGTATTTCATCTCCATAACTGAGCTGCTTTTCCACAACCCTGTCACCATTAACAAAAGTTCCGTACCGACTCTTACGGTCCTTGATCATGTATTCATTACCTTTTTTCTCAACTTCAATATGGAGCCGTGACACAAAAACATCATCAATGACAATATCATTGTCATCACGACGGCCCAGGGTCATATGGTCTTTGTGCAGCTTAATGACCTGGGTTTCGTCATCTGGCTTATGGATCAAAAATGTCGCCATTTAATGCTTCAAAGAGCGTGGTTTTTAGATGTAATCTGACTACGGCCAGATACCCATATCATCAAAATGGGCTCTAGCTACTCCTCCCATTTCCCATGATTTAACCCACAGTCCTATCGAACCTCCCTCGAAAGTGTCGTCGCTTAACTCGAACACACGCGTTTCATTGAAATGGACCTCAATATCACTGTCTTTAAAATCAACTGCCAGGCAATACCAGGTATCTGGTTCAATAGATAATGTATTGTTAGCAGCAAGCGTATCGGAGATTATGTCATTCAAAACAGTAAACAAACCTAATGCCTCCGCTTGCAAATCAATGACCAGAAGGTAGAAATTGTGCTCATCCTGTGCACGTAAGATAAATCCAAGGGCACCTGAGCCCGTGGATAAACTCGAGTATTTCACCTTAGCATCGACCCAGAAGTCTTTTATCGGCTCTTTGAACAATGCCAGGGCAAATGGTTCAGCACCGAATACATTCCGACCCCTAAAGACATTAGGTGTTGAGTGCATACCTGGATTAGTATTGTCCTGAGTAATGTCCCATTGACCGCATTTTATCAGAAAACCCCGCGGTGGTGTTGGACCAAGCGGTTCATTCTCGAAATCAAAAAATATTTCCTGGAAATACAGATCAAAACTATCATCTCTGGTTCCGGCAATGAGATCCATCTCGTATTCTAGAGGTGTATACAGATCAGCCTCGGCAACCAGTTTATAGACACCCGGATCAAGGCCACTGAATTCATACCATCCACTGCCATCGCTCTGTGTCTCTTCAACAATTTCGCTATCCTGGATCAATTTAATGGCCGCACCCTCGATCGGATGGTAATTAATGCCGTAGACTGTTCCGCCGAGATCGGCTTTGTCAGGGTTATTAGAATCATAGGGGTTATCGCGTTCCGGATTCAGGCAACTCAGCGTACTGAGTAGCAATATTGGAATGAATGTAAGAAATTTTCTCATTTTATTTCCTCCTAGAAATTCATCTTGTAGCCAACCCTTATCCGGTCTACGCTTGGTTCGCAATACAAGCCTTTATCCTGATCGAGTAATGACCATGAAGTCGTTGGTCTTGAAAAGAAAACATCGTAAATATTATATGCATAGACAATGCCGAATAACCCCAGGTTAATCGCGGTGATATTATGCCAGGCTTTATATCTATCATAGGCATCATCAAATTCGTATTGAGGAGCGCCTTCTGGAACGTCCAAATATCTGTTATGGGCTCTTTCATTCATGATCGCCGAAAATACAGATGTACAAAATGTTATGCCCGAAGCGATCATTATCTTCTTGCCTTTACTCGAGTGCCCCTTGTACATCTGGCCCCAGCCTGGCACGCAGCAAGAACGCATGAGCGCCTTTGTTTTACTCACCCTCTTCTTTCTTGCTGGCTTTGGGGGTTCCGGTTCAATCGGGGTTGGTTTAATTTTCAGTTCAGCTTGGGCTTCTTCGAACACCTTGATGATCTTCGGCGAAACAAAGGTTGGGTCGAGCGCTATTGTAGGATCGAGCATCAGTGCTTTTTTGAACTGCCCCTTTGCCTTGTCTTTATCACCAAGGGCGACATAGCTAAATGCCAGGTATTTATGGTATTCAACCTGATCAGTGGATTCAAGCTGTTTTAAGAACTGAAGCGCTCTCTCCAATTCATTGATAGCTGATTCATATTCTCCACTATTGTAATGGGTCTTTGCCCTTTGCAGCATATGTTCAAGCGAATCCTCAGATACCTGAGCCAAAGAAAACCCCACGAAGACAAGGCTCAGCAAACATAAAATCTTCTTGATCATTGATCCTCCTTTATTTAGACTTTAACTCCACATATTTCTTCAACATCTTTCCAGCGGGAATTACAATCTGTTGTTCGAATGTTCTAAATGACGTATTTTCCAACCTCAAGGTGTGTTTTCCTGCCGATAGCTTTATCGGTTTTGCAATCGGCGTTGTTTCGTAGTACTTACCATCGATGTAAACCTTAGCCCATGGCTTGACCGTCAGTTTCAAAAAACCATCTTTCGCGCCAAGTTTAATATTCATATCGAAGGTCTGACCGGGCGCAAAAGTGATTCTCTTTTTCCAAACTTTGAAATCAGGGTTTTCCAGTTTCACCGAATGAACACCAGCAGTTACTTTTATAGATTGAGCAATAGGTGTAGTCTCTATATACCGGTCATCAATATATATTTTTGCCCAGGGTTTAACATTGATTTTCAGATAGGAAAATTGTTTTTCTGCCACTGGTGCACCTGCCTTGGTCAGCGTCACATTTATAGTCGATTGTTTTGCCGTAGTGACATCGCGGCTTATCTCTTTAGGTTTATAGCCCTTTTTCAGAAGTTTAACCCGGTGTTTGCCTTCAGCCACATTTTTAAGTGTACATGGCGTTTTCAAACTGGTATTGGTATTATCGAGAAAAACCGCAGCTCCAGACGGTCGTGATTTCACAAGAATACTACCGTATGCAACTGGCTCGCTTGCTTTTACTAAAACCGGGTTAAGGCTAACTGTATCACCCTTTGTAAGCTCAAGAGTTTTGACATATTCAACATAGCCGGGTTTGACTAATTTTACCGTGTGTTTGCCAGTCACAAGGCTGTTGAGCAATGCCGGCGTTACTCTCTGCAGGTTTTTGCCATCGAGGTATATCAAAGTACTGTCTGGCGTCGACTTGATATCCATAGCACCAAAAGACGCCATTGTATCTTCAGGCAGTACGTGTGTTCTCCCCCGTCTCCTTAGAAAAGTGAACAAAACCACCGCAACTATTAGAACTGCAATGACTATACCGATCGGCAGGAACGACATCTTACGGCGCTCTGGCGCTGCTTTTTTATGCTTAGGCAACGGCGTGTCTTTTTTCCGCTTCTTGAGTTCAGTCAGATGCTTTTTTGCCTCTCCATCATCAGGTGTAAGGTGTAGGACTTTGGTGAATTCACTAATCGCATCATCGATTTTTCCATAACCAAGGGTCATAAAATAGAGACCGCGCTCAAAATGCTTCTCTTTCCGTCGCTCAACAAGGTCTTTGAAAAGCGCACCTGGTTTACTAACAAAACCACCGATCTGTTTTCTGCTAACTTCAAGCTTATTTCTCTTTGAATATGAATGTATTATCTCACTGACTTCCGAAATATCATGGTACCGGTGATCAAGGTCTTTCTCAAGCATTTTTTCGATAACATCATTGATTTCCTTATTGATCAGAGGATTCGCTTCAAGCGGTTTTGGCGGTTTGACCGTAATGATTTCATGGATGACTGATGAATAATTCTCGCCACAAAATGGTTTGCCACCGGTTATCATCTCGTACATAACAACACCTAAAGAGAAAATATCTGTCCGGTTATCTACCTTCTTACCGGTTGCTTGTTCTGGCGACATATAAGCCGGTGTACCGACGATTGACCCGGTTATCGTAACTGAAGTTAGATCCTGTGCCTGGGCAAGTCCGAAATCAGCAATCTTTACCGTACCGTCATAACCAATCATAATGTTTGCGGGTTTGATATCACGATGAACCATACCTCTTTCGTGAGCATGAGTGAGCCCATTGCTGATTTTATAAGCAATAGAAAGTGCGATATCAAGCGGCATGAATTTAACAGAACTCACTAATTCCTTAAGACTACGACCATCAATGTACTCCATCGCGATAAAATATACATCCTCGGCTTTTCCGTAATCGATAATATTAACGATATTCTCATGTTTCAGATTTGCGGCCGCTTTTGCCTCACGCTCAAACCTCGTAATGAAATTCTTATCTTGGGCAAGGTGACCGTGGAGGATTTTCACCGCGACGATCCGGTCAAGTGAAACCTGAACCGCCTTATATATTGCTGCCATTCCACCGGTGGCGATCAATTCTTTTAATTGGAAGTTTCTAACCGTACGATTTATCATAGTTCAATAACATTATATTAGAATCGCTATTCAAGTCAAGAAACAAAATATCTTGATTACTTACCTTGCTGTATTCTCAAGGCACTGCATGTTACAAAACACTGCCGTCTCTTGACATATTATGAAATTCGTATAGAATATTATAATGGAGGAAAAATGATGATTATCTTAATACTAATTATCCTCTTGGTAATCGCATTCATTGCCATCTATAACCGACTTGTGGTCAAGAGAATGCGAGTCAATAACGGCTGGGCACAGATCGATGTCCAGCTGAAACGCCGCTATGACCTCATACCCAATCTCGTTGAGACGGTTAAAGGCTATGCAAAACATGAAAAAGGGGTTTTTGAAAAGGTCGCTGAACTGCGTTCAAGAGCAATGGGCGCAAAAGGACCAAAAGAGGCGGCTGATGCTAACAATATGCTGACTTCCACCTTGAAAACCCTTTTTGCGGTTGCCGAGAATTACCCGCAGTTAAAGGCTAATGAGAATTTCTTGAAATTACAGGAGGAATTGACTGCCACTGAGAACAAAATATCATTCGCTCGTCAGTTCTACAATGATGTGGTAATGGATTACAACGCAACAAGACAAAAGTTCCCGCAAAGCCTTATCGCATCAATGTTTAACTTTAAACCTCGTGAATTCTTCGAGGCACCAGAAGAGGAGAAAAAAACAGTACCAAAGGTCAAATTTTAATGCGGGATACACTCTACGACTTAATCGGTGCGAACAAACGTAAAACCTTCGTCTTCATCCTTATTACAAGTTTATTCCTCGGTGCACTTGGTTATGTAGTAGTACGCTACCTTAACTGGGGGATCGTTGGCTACGTTTTCTTTGCGATTTTCATAATTGTCTACAATATCATCCTTTATTATAACTCGGACAAATTGGCGATCAAGGCGACTGGTTCTGTACCAGCTGACCCTGATGAGTTCCGCGTGCTCCATAATGTTGTTGAAGAAGTAGCGATTGCCGCTGGTACGCCAAAACCAAAGGTCTTTATAACCCCTTCGCCGGCGCCCAATGCCTTTGCTACAGGTAGGAACCCTGAAAATGCTTCAATTGCAGTAACGACCGGACTCCTTGAGATAATGAACCGGCAAGAACTACAGGCTATTGCTGCTCATGAAATGGCACATATCAGGAACTATGATATATTATTAATGACCGTAGTATCAGCTATAGGCGGGTTGATAATACTGCTGCGGGATTTCTTTCTCCGTTCCATGTTTTTCGGTGGCCGAAGGCGTAGTCGAAAAACCGGTGGTCAATTAGGCTTAATTCTCCTGGTGATCGGGATAATCTTAGCTATTGTCGCGCCGATATTCGTTGCCATGATAAGAGCAGCGATCTCCAGACAGCGTGAATACCTCGCCGATGCATCAGGTGCATACATCACACGCTATCCAGAAGGACTTGCCCAAGCACTAACGAAATTGCGTGACCAACACACACCATTGAAGCGTGCATCCCAATCAAATGCTCATCTGTTCATTGCCAACCCTTTTGGCAAAGATCGAGCTGATGCTGCTGGACTATTCGCGACCCACCCGCCGCTCAATGATAGAATTGCTCGATTAACCGATTTGGTCATATGATAACGCTGCTTTTCCTATTGTGCTTTAACCCTGGTGAAAAACTCGAATATGAGGCGAAGTGGTCCTTCCTAACTTTGGGTGCCATGACTTTGGAAATCATCGATACGGTAAACTACGCCGGATCTAATTGCTATCATATTTCATCACTACTGACTTCCAACCCCGGCCTCAATTTTCTTTTCACGCTAAATGATACGATCGAGGTCTATACTAGAACCGAGGATATCTGTCCTCTATACTATGAAGAAAAAATAAATGAAGGCAAATATAAAAGCCATTCAAGACTTGCTTTCAACCACGACAGTCTCGTCGTAACCTATGATGATACACTAATTCTCGAACTGTTGGAAAACTCCAGGGATCTGGTGAGCTTCTGGTATTATCTGAGAACGATTGATCTTAAAGTCGGCGATACAATACGAGTCAATATCCATGAATCGCAGAAAAACCATGAGATATTTTGCTATATTGTAAAGGAGAAAACTGTGAAAACCCCTCTAGGAGAATTCAACGCGGTCCTCGTTACCCCGCAAACACAGGGCAAGGGCATATTTGGTCCGGGGGGTGGCATGGATATCTGGTATTCCCGTGATGAATACCGCTATCCGGTACTCATCAAAGTCAAGATCAAAAAAGGAAGTATTCTATTTAAGTTGAAAGGGGTAAGACATTAAGAAATTTGCAGTTATCCTGGCCGGCGGTCGAGGAGAACGATTCTGGCCTGTGAGCCAACCCAATTTTCCAAAGCAGTTTGTCACAATATTTAATGATACGCCGCTCATTGTCCAAACCCTGGAGCGCTTAAAGGCTCACTTCAAAAAATCAGAAAGGGTTCTAATACTACCTAAAGAGTTGAAACGCTTAGCGCATACCCATCTCGGCAAAGAACGCATAATCATAGAACCAATGCGCCGGAACACAGCACCAGCGATCTGTCTTACCGCTTTGAAACTTCTAGAAGAACACGGCGACGGTGTAATGCATGTCATGCCCGCAGATCACCTTATTAGCCCCAGAAAAAACTTCATCGCCGCATTGAGGTTTGGTGGTCGACTCGCACAAAACGGCTATCTTGTAACATACGGCATCGTGCCAACTCGTCCAGAAACCGGTTATGGCTATGTGAAACTTGGCAAACAGATGATCTCGACTCGAAACATAACGGCATTCAGGGGCGCCGGTTTTGCTGAAAAACCCTCATTAGCAACGGCTAAGAAATATCTGAGAAGCCGAAGGTCTTTATGGAACAGCGGCATATTCAGCTTTGGGATAAAGACGATCCTCAGTGAGATGCAGAAACACATACCTCAAGTCTATGAGGGTACTGAGAGATTTTTAAAAACTGGCAAGCAGATATTGTTCAAGCGAATACCTGATATCTCAATTGACTACGGTGTAATGGAAAAAAGCAAGAAGCTCTGCGTTGTTCGAGCCAATTTCCTTTGGGATGATGTGGGCTCATGGCTTGCTTTAGAACGCTTTTTCAAAGCTGACCGCAAAGGTAATATAATGCTGGGTAATACAAAAGGTCTTGAAATCAGCGATACAATTATGTATAATTCTAATAGTATCCCCTTACAGGTTTTCGATGTCAAAGGATTGATCATCGTAGCCAGTTCTAAAGGGATTTTAGTCTGCAGTAAGAAAAAAGCTGCGGCTTTAAAAAAATTATTCAGGAAATAAAAGGAGGAAGAGATGAGGAAGATACTTTTGATCGGGTGCGGATTAGCATTCATTTGTTGTGCCCCGAAACAATCAACAGTCGAAACTGAGGGACTTGAAGAAGTCATAGTTTTTGGTGAAGAAGAAACCTCTTATGTATCAGAAGAACCGGTCTTGCCGCAACCTGTAGAAGAAGAGGTTGTCGCGCCACCGATCGCAGAAGAATCCGCTCCACCGCCGCCAGTAGAAGAAGTAGCAATCGCTCCGCCACCAGAGGAAGAGCCGATCTTTCCACCTGCGCCAGTTGAAGAAGAAGTCGTTGCTCCGCCGCCTATTGAAGAAGAACCGATAATGCCTCCACCTGTCGTTGAGGAAGCACCTGCAGTAGTTTCTGAACAACCCTATGTACCACCAATTGTCACGCCGACCCCACCACCGCCAAGCCCAGCTCCAGCCACGATCCTCGGTTTCAGAATCCAGCTCTTCGCATCCTCAACTGAAAAGAACGCTTCACGGGTCGCTGATGACACAAGAGCTTCCTTTACACAGAACGTGTATATTCAGCACGTTCCACCCTATTATAAAGTGCGCGTCGGTGATTTCTTGACAAAAGAAGAAGCTCAGGTTGTAAAACAACAAGCCATGCAAATGGGTTATCGCGGCGCTTTCATTGTGGAAACAATGATCTCACCGTAACAGAAAAGGAAACCAGAACTAAGGAACAAACCCGCGAACGCTTGAAAGACACACGCTTAATCGTCCTTGCCACGAAGAATCAGCATAAGATAGCTGAAATAAAAGACATCCTGGCTTTGGATATTCAGTACAGAACTCTCAGTGATTACGTCAAAATATCTGTAAAGGAGGCTGGTCGTACGTTACTTGAAAACAGCCTTGCCAAAGCTGCCTTCGCTTTTAAACTCAGTCAAAAGCCATCACTGGCTGATGATTCAGGTCTGTTTGTCGAGGCCCTGGATGGTGCGCCTGGAGTTTTTTCTGCACGCTTTGGCAGAAATGATGAAAACCGCATTGCCAGACTTTTGAAAGAAATGGCGGGTCAACACAACCGACGCGCTCAGTTTAAAGCGGCGTTTGTCTATTATTATGATGCAAACAAGTATGAAGTTTTTGAAGGCGAATGCGTCGGTGAGATCGCTGCAGAACCGCGTGGCACTCAAGGTTTTGGCTATGACCCGATTTTTATACCAAAGGGTTTCCGCAAGACTTTTGCCGAACTCGGACCAAAATCGAAAAACCGTATCAGTCACCGTGCCAAGGCATTGAAGAAATTCAAAAAATATATCGAAAATTCGTTACTATAGAATCTGGATTGCCTTGTGCCTGGATCTTAACCCGGTTTTGATAAGGACCGCAGATTTCTTGACACCAAAGTGTCTTGCAAGAATAGTGATCAGTTCTTTATTCGCTTTGTTTTTTTCCGGCGCAGAAATGAGTTTCACCTTAAGGTGATACGCGCCTAACTCGATAATCTCACATTTTTTTGCACGCGGCACAACCGTAATCTTTATATCCATTTAATCAACTATGCACTTAAGATAATTGAATGCTATTTTACATATTCTTTGGGCAGCCTTGCCATCCCAGAAGTCCGGGATTTGACCTTGTTTCCTCTCGCCGCTCAAGATTTTCCTTGCTTGCTCCACAATTGCATCAGGGTCCTTACCAACGATGATATTCGTACCCTGACTGACAGTTACGGGTCTTTCCGTATTCTCCCTCAAAGTCAGACAAGGTACTTTGAGAACAGTCGTTTCCTCCTGGATACCCCCTGAATCAGTAAGCACAAAGTTTGCATTTGCTAATAATTTCAGAAAATCAAGGTATCCAAGAGATGCTGTAGTTTTGAGAAAATCGGTTTTTAATTCGTATCGGTCAAACATCTTTTTGGTTCGAGGATGTACTGGGAAAACTATTTCTGTTGCTCTTGAAATCTCTTCAAGGGCCGCGAGGATTCCTGCTAAGTCACCTCTTTCATCAACATTTCCAGGACGGTGCATGGTAAGCACCGCATATTTATTTTTTCTCAGTTTGAGTTTATTAAGGATACGGGATTTCTCAGCTTGCTCTTTATGACTTAGAAGAGAATCAATCATCACATTGCCCACGTGAAATATCTTATCACTACTTATACCCTCTTCTATAAGGTTTTCTTGTCCACTCGGTTCGGTAGTAAAGAGCAAATCTGCAAGCGCATCAGTCAGTCGGCGATTGATTTCCTCTGGCATACGCCAGTCATGACTACGCAAACCTGCTTCAATATGGGCTATGACAGGAGAGTACTTGCGTTTACCACAACGGAATTTAGCCGTGGCAAGTGCACAGGCAAGGGTCGAATTCACATCGCCAACCACGATAACTATATCTGGATCGAGTTTCCCCAAAATCTTTTCAAACTCGATCATAATCTGACCACTCTGTTCACTGTGTGTTCCAGAACCAATACCGAGATAAAAATCTGGTTTTGGCAGTTTCAAATCGTCAAAAAAAACTTTGGAGAGTTCTTTATCGTAGTGCTGGCCAGTATGGACCAAAAACGGTGTTACGTCATGGAATTTCTTACATTGAGTAAAGATTGGAGCCACCTTCATAAAATTGGGGCGCGCTCCAACAACAATTATTGCTTTGTAGTGCACTCTTCGGCTTCTTTCATACGTGTAAAATCTATGTAAATTTGGGCTTTTTTACCACTTACGGTCGCTGGCTTCAACTGCTGCCCTTGTAAACGATTCTCAAGCATTGTATCCCGCTCAGGGACTATTGTATTACCAGTGGCAACTCTCACCACAACACCTTCAGTATCGATTATTGCTCTAACAACTCTATCATCTGGTATCTCGATCTGCTCAAAACTTACTGTTTCCATAAATTCATCGACATCAAATCGCTCACCGGATCCACCCACGACCTTTTCCTCAGCAGCTCGATAAGATTTTGATTTCATGCTCACCGGTGCAGGTGGGACACTCTTGTCTTTCATAACAATGCCTTTCGGCGCTGGCATTTTACGTCCCGTGCTCACCTCAGGTAGTTGCACATCAACTTCTTCTCTGAGTTCAGTTTCACTGTACAGAATCCGGTGGTCAAGACCTGCTGGCTTACCAGATCCCGGAATATTGACTAATACAATAAGAACTAATACGGCTACGGCAACCGGCACAAATATCGGTGAAAATTTAAAGATGGAAAAACGGGATTTCTTCCTTATTTTACCCATGACCTGACGATTAAGATTGAAGATAAACTCTCTCGATGGTTCCTCAGTCACAGCAGAACGCATGTGCTCATCGAGTTTCTCAAGCTCCTCAAGCTCTTTGCGGCAAACCTCACATTCAGCAAGGTGTTTTTTCACCCTGGCAAGTTGCTCTTCGTTGAGTTCCTCATCAAGGTATCCACTCAATAATTCTGTCGGCAGACCACATTTCATTTCTCTTGTACCTCCAGTTCTTTAAATAACTTCTTGAGTTTTTGTCGAGCGCGTGCCAGTCGTGACATAACTGTTCCCTTTGGTATCTTCAGAATATTACTGATCTCTTCGTAGCTGTATTCCTCATCAACTCTCAGAACAAGAATCATTCTAAATTCCTCTGGCAATCCAGCAAGTGCGGTACTAATCCGCTCTTTTAGCATCTTCTCTCTGGTCATTGCCACCGGGTTCCCTTTTTTCGCAACAAGTCTACACTCTACCATGCCAATCGATTGAACCTGACCACGACGTTCCTTCTTAATATAGTTTATCGCATTATTAACCGCGATTCGACATATCCAGGCATAAAACGACCTTTCTATATCAAAACTCGAAATGGCACGATATGCCTTGATAAACGCCTCTTCAATCAGATCTTCAGTATCATCCCGATTATGAACCATACGATAGAGAATTTTGTAAAGCGGCATTTTATACCGTTCAACCAATGGATTAAACGCTTCACAATCACCTTTTTTTACTCGCGCAATCAGTATTTCGTCACTCTCTATACTATTATACACAAAATGTCCTCTATTATTCCATCCTTCGGACGTAATAATTTGTCTAAGTAATCACGTTTAGCATAGACTGTCGTGGTAACTTCACTACCGCCCATACCCAGGATAGAGATAGATGGTGTCTTGGTTATCGTTTCATACATTACATCACCGTATAAGAAAAGACTCATCAACAATAAGCACAATTACCCCGCGTATTTTCATCAAATGCATCCCTTTTGTAGGATTATACCATGTTCCTTTTAAATGTCAACGATAAAACAGGGGGAAAACATCCTTTTTCCGAAATCGATTGCAAAAAAAACACCCCGCTCTTTTATAAAAGGACGGGGTGAACGATATCTGCCTTCAACAGATCAAGGTAGTATTGATACGGTCCTTCTACCACCCCTGGTATAACCGAATTTAACTTTGCCAGAAACCAGAGC
>JAUWGT010000036.1 GCA_030606265.1 Candidatus Stahliibacteriota bacterium
CCCCAGGATTCTCTAAAGAGCTCAATCGGTCTTCCACCAGTGCAATGACTCGGTCCAACTTTGGTAATCTCTAATTCCTTTAATTCTTTTATAATATTTTTTACTTCGTTTTCGCTATATGACCTTAAATGAAATCCACCCATAACTAGATAGATATTTTTATTCAGGAATTTTTTTGCTGTTTTAACTATATTTACTATACCAGGATGCGCACAGCCAGTAACAATAATTAGTCCTTTTTTTGTATTAATAATTAATGACTGTTCTTTTAGCCAGATGCCACCGAGTTCACCACTCGAATAGACATCTTCACAGATCTGCATTGGTTTATCAACCGAGATAAGTACCGCCCCTGATTTTTTAACACGCTCTTTGAATTCCTCAGGAAATGATATTGGCAAATAGACTGTGACTTCATTATTTTTTTCAATAACATTCCATAATGCGCCAACATGGTCATGATGAATATGTGATAAAAATACAATTTCAATATCCTCTGTTTTGACCTTTAGCTTTTTTGTATTATCGAGCAGTATTTCACCATCGCCGCCTGTATCAAAAAGAATATTTTTTTCAAGACCTTTAATAAAACATGAAAATCCCCAGGCAGTCGTTAAATCATCATTATAGGCAATGTTATTATAGAGAATTGTTATAACAATTTTGTCAGCAAGAATAGGGGAGAGGCATATAATTAGTATTAAAATAATTTTCTTCATTATTTTCTATATAATTTTTTCCAGGGTTCCTGCTTTGTCTCTTCGTAGTTTCTTATTGTTGCCTGCATACTATTGGCTGCCAGAAGCGCGCAGTGCTTGCTGTCTTCAGGCAAGCCTCCACAGATATCAAGTACTGACGTCTGGGTAATACCTTTTGCATAGGAAAGCGTTTTGCCGGTTAGTATTTCTGTCATGATACTTGCACAAGCAACCGTTGTACCGCATCCGTCAGTATCAAATGTGCATTTTATTATGACTTTATCCTTGATCTTTATTGAAAACTCTATACTGTCGCCGCAAGGACCAGTGGTTTTGCCATAGCCGTCAGCGTCATTCATGATACCCCAGTTCTTTGGTTTTTTCCAGTGTTCAATGACTATCTTGGAATAGGTTTTCTCGATATCCTTCATTATTTGTGATTGAATGTCATCGGCAAATTTATCAAGGTCACTCATTGCACTTCCCTTCTTGCGGCTATCTGCTTAGTAATTCGTCAACCAGTTTTAAATAATCGAGTAATAGCCGTGTGATTAAAAAATTGGTTTTAACGTACGCCTTACCTTTTTTGCCGACCTTCTTTGCAAGTTTGGGGTTCTTTAGAATTTCAATAATGATGTCAGCGAATTCCTTAGTTGATTTTGGAGGGACCAGAAAACCGCTTTCGCCATTTCGTATCTGGAGTGGTATACCACCTACTTTTGATGCAACTACTGGTTTTTCTTTCCATAAACCTTCAGTGACTGTAAGACCAAAACCCTCTCTTATGGATTTTTGTATGATAACAGATGCCTTGCGCTGGAGCGCATTAACCAGGATATTGTTGAGCGATGTGATGAGTATGATATCGCCATTCCGGGCATGATTATTAGCTTTTTTACGAACCCGTTCGAAGGTTTGACTGCCTTCCGGATCATCAGTGGCAGCACTGCCGCAGAGCACTAGCCGGCAGTCGAATTTTTCTTTAACAAACCTGAAGATATCGATGACACCTTCGGGGTCTTTCCATTTATCGAAACGTGATATCTGGCAAAGAAATGGTTTGTCGGTCGGGACCTTGAATTTTTTTAGAGTTTTCTCAATTGTTTTTTCGGAAATCTCCATGTTCTTTGGCGACAAGGGATCGATCGCTGGATGAATTACCCTTTGTTCAACAGGCATCTCTTTTTTCCGGTATTGTTTATGTGAAACTATTACTAAATCATATCTCAAAATATGGTTCTTAAAAAAATCCCAGAGTTTTGCATTTGGATGTGATAGATCGACATGTACGCGCCATATCCAGGGTTGCTTTTTCTTATAGAACTTAATAAGGGGAAGAGGCTGCGGGTCGTGAACAATAACACAGTCGTGGTCAATATGGGTATAGGTTGAGAAATCTTCATTCGCCTCAATATAGAGCCTTTTCTTCATTTCAGTAAGATGAATGTCGTCGCCTTGCAGGGCATTGTGGAATTTTTTGGTTATATTGAAAAAGTCAGGAGAACCGCGCAGCTGGCGCCAACCTGTTTCTGCGCCGGTATCATTCATTAGCGGCACAAGAGCACTTAGCATTTCTGCAACACCGCCTCCATAATATGTTGAATTGATATGCACAATAGATTTACCACAGAGCTGCCGGGCTGCGTTAAAGATTTCAAACATTACTTCTTGATCAACGATCTTTGCGTAATCATCTATTGGGTGAGCCACGGAAATTCTCTCCTTTGATCATTGCCTTTAACAGTTTTCTGACTGCTGGCGGGTCGTCAACACTATAACGCGCTTCTGAAACACCGTATCCAACTTTGATTGAGTAAGCGCCATCCGGCAGTATTGAAAAGAGATCTTCGTCCGTCCAATCATCGCCTATCGCCAATATAAAATCCCACTTTTTGCTTTTAATCCACTTTAATGCTGCACGTCCCTTGTTTATACCAGAATCTTTTATCTCTATTACTTTGCTTCCCTCGATGACACCCAAGTTAAGGTCATTAGTAAGGTATCTCAGGGTTTCTTTTAGTTCACCGGATCTGATCAGTGCCAATTTGGCGTCGGCTTTACGATAATGCCAGACAAGTGAATATTCTTTTTCTTCAATAAACGAACCCGGTGTTCGATCGACAAAAACATCTAATATCGGCTTGATCTGCGCCTTCCATTTATTTTCTAACCGTTCGATGAGTTGCCATTTTTGGCTTTGGGTTTTTAACCAGATACCATGTTCGGCAATCAGATTAATCTTCTGGGAATTGAACCATTTGTCGAGTGTATCCCGGCGCCGTCCACTTACAATTACCAGTAAGTTTTTTTGTTCGTTTGTCAATTTACGTAAGATTTTATTGATTTCTGCATCAGGGCGAGCGTCATCAGGATTTTCACTGAAAGATGTTAGGGTACCGTCATAATCGAGCAATATTAGTCGATCCTGGCTCTTTGCGTAATCTTTGATAAGGGCGCGCATGATGCTGGAAGTCAGTTTGCTAATGTGTGAGTCTGCTTGCAGTTGTTTTATATGATGTAGTCTTTCCATAAAATCGCGTGCCCATCGTTCGAGGCTGTACCGTTGTAAACGTTTTTGCATTACTGTATTACGACGTATCTGTTCTTCACTTGACATCTCTAACGCCTGCTTGATCGCTTCAGCGATTTGCTCTCTATTATTAGGATTGACAATAAGTGCTTCACCTAATTCTCGAGCAGCCCCGGCCATTTCACTGAGGATCAGAACACCTGTTGCATCGGGTTTACTTGCAATATATTCTTTTGCGATTAGGTTCATGCCATCGCGCAATGGTGTGATAAGTGCGACATCTCCAATTGAGTAAAGGGGGACCAATTTGTCAAAAGGTATGAGGCGATACAAATACCATATCGGTACCCAGCCTATGTCACCATACTTACCATTGATTCTACTGATTAGTTCATCGACGTGTTTTTTTAGTGAGGCATACTGCTCAACACCAGTACGCGATGGTACTGCAACGAGGATGAGGGTTACCTTTTTCTTGTATTCGGGGTTTTTCTCCAGGAAAAGATCAAAGGCTTCCAACCTTTCAACAATACCCTTTGTGTAATCCAAGCGATCGATACTTACGATTATCTTACGATCGCCCAGTCTTTTTCGTATTCTTATTGTCTCCTTGTGAACGTGTGTATTGCCGTTCGCCTCATTAAATCTGTTGTAATCTATCCCCATGGGAAAAGCATCGACCATGACCTTACGCTGAACTGTATTTATTTGTCCTAATGTATATTCATACCCGAGGAGACGACGGGTACTTTCGGCAAAATGATGAACATAATCATGCGTGTGAAATCCAATGAGATCAGCGCCTAAAAGACCTTCGATTATTTCAGTGCGACAAGGCAGGAGTCGGAAAATCTCGGAGGATGGAAATGGGATGTGTAAAAAGAAACCTATGGTCGCATTAGGATTTTTCTGGCGCAAGAGCTTTGGTAAAAGCATAAGTTGATAATCATGGATCCAGATTCTATCGCCCGGCTTGGCGATAGCACTTACTGTTTCACAAAACTGTTCATTGATCCGTTTGTATGCCTTCCAGAATCTTTTTTCGTAGACAGCATGTTCAGTAAAATAGTGGAATAACGGCCAGATAACTTTGTTACAAAAGCCGTGGTAATAGTTTTCAACATCATAGGGTGATAAGAAGACAGGGTGACAATTTTTGGCAGTCAATTTTCTTTTTACTATTTTTTTCTCCGTTGTGTCCTTGCCAGCGACATAACCTGGCCAACCGATCCACAGGCTCTTGTGTGATTTGTGGAAAGTGTCAAGACCAGTCGCAAGACCGCCAACACTGGAGTGCAACTTCAGACTGCTTCCCCTTTTAGTTACGGTAACGGGAAGTCTGTTTGAGACAATTAGTAGTTTAGCCATGATAATGTACTCATTGAAATAATACTCAGTTTATACTATTAATCAAGGAAATCTAACATGCTCCAGTTACACCTGCTTGTTCAGAGGAGTTATGGTTGTCTAATATTCTTTCAATTGCTGCCAGATCTGTTCGAGTATTGCCGTTGTATTATTGTCTACATGCATGGGCAGAGGTACACCTGCGACTATTGATTCAATGACTGATTCATCGTATGGTATTTGTCCGAGGATCGGCGTTTCAGTATTGTGACACAGATCCGAAATTTTTTCAGTGTTGTTTATGTTGATATCATACTTATTTATTACACAGGTTGCCTTGATACCAAGACTATCAGTAAGTTTTAATACCCGTGTCATGTCATGGATCCCTGAGAGAGTTGGTTCAGTGACAATTAATGCAATATCAACACCCGTGAGTGATGCGATAACTGGACACCCAATACCTGGTGGTCCGTCAATTATTACATATTCCAGATTGTTTTTTTGCGCGATTGCCTGAGCTTCTTTTCTAACGGTCGTTACGAGCATTCCAGAGTTCTCTTCAGCAATACCTAATTTCGCATGGACCATGGTGCCGAATTGCGTTTCTGAAATAAACCACTGTCCTGCTTTGTGTTCTTCCATGGATATCGCCTGTGCTGGACAGATATGTGTACAGACTGCGCAGCCTTCACATGAAATAGTATCTATTTCGTATTGAGACTCATCGTTTTTCAAAATCGCATTGTACTTACATACATCAATGCACTCGCCACAGCCAGTGCATTTTCCCTGATCAATAATCGCTTTCGGCAATCCAGTGAAATCATGGGTCTGTTTTATCTCAGGGTGGAGTAAGAGGTGGAGGTCAGCAGCATCAACATCACAGTCTGCGATAAGACTTTTTTTAGCAAGAACTACCAAACTTGCTGCGACAACGGTTTTTCCAGTCCCACCTTTTCCACTAATGACCAAGATTTGCTTCACGCTTTGCTCACAATTTCTTCATGAAGTTCAAAGAAAGCAGTTTTGTATTGAGAACTGACTTCGAGTAGGGGAATTCCTTTGGAATAGGCTATGGCAATCTCTTTGTCTAAAGGGATGCGCATCAGTATAGGGATATGTTCTTTTCTGCAATAATCTTCTGTTTTCTTATCGCCGACGCCGTCACGGTTGATCACGACCCCAAATTGCAGGTTCAATACTCGAAGCGTATCGACGGCAAGTATCAAGTCATTTAGGCCAAAAGGGGTTGGTTCAGTTACCAAAACAGTATAATCAGAGCCTTTAACTGCTTCGATCACTGGACACGAAGTTCCAGGCGGAACATCAATGATGGTTAAATGGTCAAATGGTAATTGATTATTCTCACCGTGTTTCCGTTTCTCCATGTCTCTCAGGCTTACCTTTTTTATTTCTCTGATGATGGGACTTGCCATTGGTTCACCAATATTCAATTTGCCGTGCATGAATTCAATTGTACCGGCTTGTCCTATTTCTATGATGCCGATTTCCTTATTTATTTCTGATAGGGCATTTTCCGGACAAAGGAGCGTACAACCACCACACCCATGGCATAACTCTTTGAAGATAAGGACTTGTTTTGTATTTTTAACAACGGCTATGGCGTTGTACGCACAGATGTCAGCGCATTTACCGCAATATGTACATTTCTTTATGTCAACCACTGGAACCTGAATACCGACTGATATGGTTTTGTTTATTTTCGGCTTCAAGAAAATCGCGGCATTGGGTTCTTCCACATCACAATCGAGGAATTGAATTGGAGGGTGGTTATCTTCGTGAGATAACCAGAGTGCATAACTGGTTGCAATTATTGTCTTACCAGTGCCACCTTTGCCACTTGCAAATGAAATTATCATTCTATCTGGATGATTTTACCAACCCCAATATTCAGGAAATCATCTTTGTACTCATTGACGAACAGCTCTCGGCAACGGTCGCCACTACAATGACATGGTCCGGCATATGCAACTTTCAGTCGTCTGAATTGGGCAATGATATTTTTCAGAACGGAGTCTGTATAGCCCCCTAAATGAAAACCGCCAAATACCATATTGATTTTTTGATTAAAACGCTTTTGTACGCTTTCGATAATGTGAATAATCCCGGGATGTGCACATCCGGTAATAATCACCAGCCCTTTTTGAGTTTCAATAATGATCGATTGTTCTTTTATTGCCATACCAAGTGTGCCACTAGTGTGAATGTGAGAACATAGCTTTTCCGCAGTATGACTTTCAATGAGATGTGCACCTTTTGATCGGGCTATGTCCTTAATGCCATTTGAGAACGATGGTAACATGTAGACATCAAGATTGGATTTTTTTTCTAAGAAGCTTTGCAGGCCCCCTGTATGATCCCAGTGGTCGTGTGATATCAACAGTTTATCAATCTTGCCGGGATCAATTCCAAGATTTTTCATATTATCAAGCAGTATTCTTCCGTCACCACCGGTATCAAATAGAAGCGTATTTTCAAATCCTTCAATAAGACAGGAAAATCCCCATTCGGTTTTTAACTCTGCATTATAGGGATAATTGTCAAAAACTATTGTTATCTTCATGTTTTTTCATTTCTGTATTATTTTTAATGCCTACTCCAATTCTATTTATCAGCCTCTTTTGCAGATTCCGTTGTCTGAACAAGGAGGTGTGTCACATCGTTCAGTCCTACCGCAACATGTAGAGCCTTTGGATTCCGAACTTCCCATTATGATGGCGCCTGGTACTGAAATCAATTTCTTCAATCGCACAGAGCCACAGTATTTACACACAGTATCATCTTTTTCCTTATTCACTAATATTTCGGTTATTTTACCGCAATTTTCACAGCTATATTCGTAAATTGGCATAAGGTCCCTAATTGTTTTAAAGTGGACAGGTACCTGTAGGACAGCTTGAGCTATTGGTAGACGAGGATGCACCCATCTTTACGCCAAAAGCTGCAAACTGTTTTTCCAATTTTTTGCTGCCGCATTTTGTGCATTTTGGCTTTTCTGATTTGTTCAACATCAAAAAGTCAAAAACTTCACCGCAGTCTTTGCACTTATATGTGAATATGGGCATAAGATCTCCTTTCGTCGGTAAATTCCTAAATACCTAAATGCCTAGACACCTAAACTTATTCCTGTGTTCTTTTAGGTATTTTCATTATTGTCTTATCATTTTTGCGCCGCACTTAGGACAAGTCATTTGATTACAGGGCACGGTCGTTTGATGCGGCAAAGTCGCACCGCAGGAAGGGCAAACACAGTTGCCGCCTGGTCCTAATGCGCTACCGCCCATTCTGCCACGACCTTTGCCTCTTCCTAAGCCTTGTCCTGTTCCTGGTCCTTGTCCACGTGGACCTGTTCCATCACCTCTTGGCATATATACCTCCTTGAAATAAGGATACCAGACTATCAGGATATCGGGGAATCAGGACATTGGCTAATTTTCTTATCCTGATATTCTGATAACCACATCCTGACAACCTGATTTCCTGATGTTTTTTTAAAATCTTGTACTGCTTTTTAATTATCATGATGTTCGCATTTACCCTGAGCTCGTTCACAGAGTGAAGCGCCGCCCGCAAGTGTACCACCGAGTATTTCTTGTATAACGCTATCAACTGTGCCGGTTATTCCGATAACAGTCTCAATATGGTGTTGGTCAAAGAGAGTTTGTGCCCTATGTCCCATACCACCAGCTACAATGCACTCGACGTTTTTTTCCGCAAGAAACTGGGGCAGAAAACCAGGTTGGTGTTCAGTATTAAGGATCGTTTCTTTTTTTTGTACTATGCCATCTTCAATATTGACAATGGTGAACTCCGGGCACCGACCAAAATGTGCTGAAACGTTACCCTGGTCAGTTGAAATCGCGATCTTCATTTTGTCTCCTAATAACTTTATTTGTTTTGTATAATACCGTCGACAATTTTATGTAAAGCCTTTGATGCTTCGGATTCCGGATGATGAGCGATAAATGATTTGCCATCATCGCCTAATTCAACAATTCTTGGATCAATTGGTATTCGACCGAGGAATGGTATACCTAATTCTTGAGCAGTGCGTTCTCCGCCGCCCCGTTTAAACAGATCAATCTTTTTGCCGCAATGAGGACAATCAAGACCGCTCATGTTTTCGACAACACCGTAGATTTTCAGATTGAGCCGACGGGCAAAATTAACAGCTTTTCTTGAATCTAATAAAGAAACATCCTGTGGAGTTGTCACGATTACTGCACCAGTAGCCGGTATCAGTTGAGCAACTGACAAGGGCTCATCACCAGTTCCTGGGGGTGAATCGATAACCAGCCAGTCAAGATTACCCCAGATTACGTCACCAAGGAATTGCTGGATGACTTTCATCTTCATAGGTCCACGCCAGATGACCGGTGTTGAGCTGTCTTGTAAGAGAAAAGACATTGATACAAGCGAAAGGTCTTTCGTGACTGCTACCGGCAAAATTCGGTTGTCTGCAGCTGATTCTAATCGCTTTCCCTCAACACCCAGCATCATTGCTAAGTTTGGTCCGTGGATATCAACGTCTAAAAGACCCACCTTGAGTTGTCTTTCACTCAAGGCAAGACCGATATTCACAGCAATTGTGCTTTTACCAACACCGCCTTTACCTGAGAATACGAGCATTCGATTCTTGATTTTACTGAGTGTATCTTTAATTCGAATATTCTCTTCGTTTGGTTTCTTTTGTTCCATTTTGTTCCTTTTCACTTATTATAATCGGTTATTCCTTGTTTTCAAGCTCTTTTATTCTTTTTTTCATCATTTCTAACTGTTGCTGGAGAGCATCAGCCTCTTGTTTCAGGACGGATATTTCCTTATTTGCGTCAGGTTGGTCCATGGGTGGTTGTGGTCCGGGTCCAGAGCCCATGCCAAAATGAGATTCTACATTTGGGGTATTGACTGAGTTGAGCGCACCAGTTTTGTACTGGTTAACTGCGTCGTTTACTGTGCCTACTGCACCGGTAATTACCCTGACGCCAGCTGCTTGTAATGTTTGAAATGCATTGGGCCCGCAATTGCCCGTTATTATAACTTCAACACCTTGGTTAGCAATCAGCTGGGCAGTTTTGATACCGGCACCACCCATAGCATTGACGTTTGGATTGGTAATCGCCTCATATTTTAGCGTTTCAATATCAATCAATATGAAACAAGGCGCACGACCAAATCTTGGGTCGATTTGAGCATTAAGATCTTGACCAACTGATGAGACAGCTATCTTCATTATTTTCCTCCTTTAAGGGAATGTCTGCCTTCACAGGATTGATTCTAATTAGGTATATTAATCGCAGATATAACCTTATGTTTTTTGGGATTCAAGTTCTTGAATCCTTTTCTGAATTCCATCGAGCTCGTCTTCAAGAATCTCGGTTTGTCCTTTCAACATGTCTATTTCAGTGATCATGGGCGTTCCCGCAGTATAATAAGGGTTATATGGTATTGGAGAATCAACCGGATATTCAGATCTATAATTAGGGTTGGGCATCGTAGATGCATACTGATTCGCATTAGGTGTTGCCCACCACCATCTTGGTAACCAGGGAAAATTTCTGCAATATGGATAAGGGTTACCTCTGGCACGGCCCCGACCCGGGCCAAAGCCTCTTCCAAAGCCGCGTCCAAAACCAAATGGCATGATTACCTCCTTTTATTGGTTATTACCATCTCCAACCACGGAACCAACGACCTCCACCACGGCCACGCCCGAATCCTCTTCCAAACCCATATGAAGCATACGGTCCATAGGGATTTCCTGCATAGGGCGTGGGATTTGGTTGTCCATAATATCCTGATTCTGGATATGCATAACCATAATTAGGCGTGGGATTCGGTTGTCCATAATATCCTGGGCCTGGAGATGCATAACCATAACCCTGATATGTATTAGGGTTACCTTGATAGGCATTAGGATAACCTTGATAGGTATTAGGATAACCATAAGGATAAAAACCTCTACCTCTACCTCTACCAAATCCAGGGATTGGGTTAGCAAATCCTGGATTCTGATAACCTGCGCAGATTCCTGCGGCACGTCCTGTCATTGGTCCAAGACCCATAGGACCAGTTCTGTCTCCACCTGGCATAATAGCCTCCTTTCAATTCAGCCATGGGCTGAATTAAGCTGATTCCCGCGGATAAAGACGCGGATTCACACAGAATACTCTTTGATTGTGTATCTACTCTCACCTTCTATTGCTGCTATGAAGTGATGAGCGTTCTTCTTTTCTCACTATATTTATATGCAATATCCGTGCCAGTATGTGCATAGAACAAAATGAATAGGACAAAGAATAAATTTGCCGTGATATCATTGATTTTCCAACTTACTTAAAGTAAATTCCCACTACCCTTGAATTCCTGTATTTATTTTTTCAGTTTCAATATTGTAACATCGTCCCAGCATTAAATCTCCCCTGAAATATAAAGGGTTCTTGGTTGAATAATTGAAACAACATACTTCATATATGAAACATCAATCATTCTGCTCAACACTTTGCAGGATATTCTCAAGAAAGGCATTTTCATCAACAGCGCCTTCAAATTGGACGGTTTCATTGATTACGATTTTTGGTACTGAAAATACATTGTATTTTTGAGCCAATGCCGGGAATTCCTGGGCATTTATCGTATCAGCCTTGATATGATCATTCTCGACTGCCATATTGTGCGCCATAGAAGCAGCTGGTGCGCAATAAGGGCATGAAAGAGTCACAAATACCTGTATATGGACTGGTTTGGATATGGTGGTTTTAAGCTTCTCAATAGTTTGTTCAGAGAGTTCTGAGCTTGATTTTGAAACGATATTTATGGCGTTCAAAAGCGTCGCAAATTCATGACCTGCAGGTACTCCGTACAGTCGTATGCCGACATTTTTATCAGCCTGCACCAACGTAACCGGAATCCTATCAATACTATAGTCCTTGACTTTATCGTCATCTTTGGCGATATCGTATACTTCTATACTTATTTTGTCAGATAATGCAGAAACCTCTTTTATGAGTGTTTCGTTATCCTTACAGGTCGGGCATTCACGACCCGGGACAGTGATCGTATCGTCGCGTGTGAAGACGATTAACTTAATAGGGTCTTTCAAATCCTTGAATATATTTTTTACTTCTTCTTTTATTTTTTCATCTAAACCAAACATTATTTCTCCTTATTTTTTTCAGCACTCGATACTCAGATTACATCATAGGATAAGGATTGCATCGACGAATAGCTCATACTTTTCATCCTCATTAAGATCGTGAATTGACACTTTCTCGACTGTATTAAAACCTTTGATTTCGATTATTTTTGATTCATAGAGTACTTTGACATCAGTTTTATTAAGTTTGATCTTTAGATCCGATTTTACGGGCAAATCTTTTAGCTGGGTTACAAGAACGACGCGCGGTGTATATTTTGATATTTCTATAGCCGCTTCTGCAGTTTTGTCTCCATTGTCTACAATGATCGTTCTTTTATCTTTAAATGACGGGTATCCATCGATTTTATAGAATACCCCCTTATCAAGAAAATTATCTTCACCAATCAGCTTTTTTATACCTTGCTCGATTTTTTGAGTTACCCCGGTTTCATTTTTTTTCATGCTTTTGTAATTTTTAATAGCATCTTTGAGAGCATCCGCGGCAAGGTTTGAACAGTGCATTTTAACCGGTGGTAGTCCGTTCAGTTCATTAGCTACATCATTTCTTGTGATGTTCATTGCTTGCTCTAATGTTTTTCCCATGGCTAATTCGGTTATCATACTTGCTGTTGCAATCGCGGAACCACAGCCGAACGTCTTGAATTTCATGTCCAGGATCTTATCATCCTTGACCCTTATATAAATCTCCATAATATCACCGCAAACCGGATTTCCGACACGTCCTACTGCAACATCCTCACCTTCCAATGTGCCGACATTCCTGGGCTTACGGAAATGGTCAAGAACTTTTTCAGAATATTGTGTTGACTTCATTTTGTTACTCCTCTTTATATAACGGGGACAGCTTGCGTAATTTATTAACTACACCGGGTATGACATTTAAAAACGTATCAATGTCTTTTTCTGTGGTGAATCTACCACAGGTTATTTGCAGGGAACCATGTGCTTCTTCGTGCAGCAGACCCGTTGCTATCAGGGTATGTGAAGGTTCGAGCGTTTTTGAAGAACAAGCAGAGCCGGTTGAAATAGCTATACCCTTATCCTTAAGTGAGAGAAGCAAAGATTCACCCTCAATACCGCTAAAGCGGAAATGTGCATTATTGGGTAGTCGCCTGGAGGGATGTCCATTTAGATAGGATTTGGGGATATTGGTCAGGATTTCTTTTATTAATCTATCTCGATAATTCGAGAGCCTTTCAGCTTCTGCGGTCATTTCTATTTTCATTATTTCAGCTGCCTTTGCCATTCCGACAATACCTGGAATATTTTCAGAACCAGAACGCAATCCGTGCTCTTGGCCACCACCAATAATAAGAGGGTTTAATTTGATCCCTTTCCGCATGTACAAGGCTCCTATTCCTTTGGGGCCGTAAATATCGTTAGACGATAGTGTTAGAAGGTCTAAATTGTCTTTATTTACGTCTAAAGGCAAGAGACCTTCAGCAGGTACAGCATCTGAATGAAATGCAATTTTTTTATTTCTGCATAATTCCCCAATTTCTCCAATCGGCTGGATCGTACCGATTTCATTATTTGCATAGCCGATTGAGATCAGTATAGTCTTGTCGTTTATACGCTCTTTGATTTTCTCTATACTGACTTTCCCGAATTGGTCTACAGGAACTTTGGAAATGGTAAATCCATTTTTAGTCAAAAACTTTGCTATATTGTGAATGGAAATGTGCTCGATTTCTGATATAATGATATGATTACCTTTGTTCTTGTTCCGTAGTGCAAATCCGATAAGAGCGAGATTATTTGACTCGGTGGCACCAGATGTAAAGATGATTTCATTCTTTTCTGCGGCGATGAAATTAGCGATAGCAAGACGCGCATCGTTTAAGACATTTGTTGCATTGTCGCCAACTTTGTGCAGAGAAGATGGATTACCAAATTTATCATAAAAATAGGGTTTCATTGCTGTAATAACTCGTGGATCAAGTGGCTTTGCCGACTGGTAGTCAAGGTATATACTCATATTATTATCACAGCATTAAAACCACATGGTTGCATCAGCATCAAGGACAAGATCATTGAGGGTTGCAGCTCCTACGATCTTGACGCCAGGGATCAAATCGACATTGTCCCAACCGAACATCCGTTTTGATGCTTCACATACATAAATCTCTATACCCATATCAAGGGTTTTCTTTATCATTTCCGCAATAGTCGGGAACTCCCCGAGCTTTATTTTTTCTACCTCACCGAGAATCAACATCTTTAATGCCTGCCCGAGATAATACACCTTCGGTGTAATGTCCATAGCCTTTGCAGTTTGCGCCAGGACTAATGGTGAGTATTGCCTTTTGGGCTCATCGCTTGTCTGAACATAGAGGATTGATTTTTTATTATTCATAATGGTCCTCCTATTTCACCTTCTTTATTAAAAACCTAAGGGTATCACCTTCCTTCTCAAAAAACACTATTTCGTGACCGGTTCTTTTAGCAAAGCGTTTGATATCTTCTTCCGCGGCAGGATCATCTGCGATAACCTCCAATATTTCACCCACCTCAATACTGTCGATATTTTCCCGCGTTTGGAAAAGTGGTTGAGGACAATATAGTCCCAGACAATCAAGTGTTCTAGTTACCTTAACCTGCTTAGACATCAGCTCCTCCTTTACCTCTCCACATTTAGACAACCTTTTGTGAGAATAATTTACTACTATTCATTAAATCAGAATTTGCCGTCCATTCTGAATTCAGCCATGTCAAACCAAAAACCAGTATTAGTGATATTATCGTACTCTGCCTGGAGGAGGTCGTAGTGGTATTTTTCTTCTTTGATTATTTTCTCAAATATTTCTTTGACCTTTGTATTATTACTTTTAGTCGCCCATTCTTTGTATTGATCGATAGAACCCCGCTCAAGCTCCATGCCGATCCTTAATGCCTCTTGATCACTAGCTCGGTCTTGATGAGCTTGTTTTTCAACCCGCGCTTTCAGTTGATTCAGAACGGTTTTTTTCTCTTCTTCTTCCTGGTCGATGTATTGCTTCCATTCTTCATCGCCTAAGACATTTGTGAAAATATCACCAAAGGTCTCCATATGATCAATTTCATCTTGGGCGAGCTTTTTAAAGACCTGTTTACCATACTCGCTTTTTGTCATTTCAGCAGCATGCTCATAAAAGCTTCTACCGCTAATCTCCATTTTCGTCGCATACCTAATTACATCCAGAATTTCTTCACTAAAATCATTCACTTCTTACCTCCTGTATCTAGTACAGTTTCAAATAGTTCGTGTTTTATTTTTGCACGAACATCAATAAATTGTAGTGGCAGACCTTGGTCTGCATTTATTAGTCGAGCAAGCTCGACCACTACAGAATTGGAAAACCGAACATTTTCCATTTGAAATGGCACTGGTTATTCTTCCTTTGTTGCGGTTGGTGGAGTAAAAACCCGTTGCCCAAGTTCTTGATCAAGCATAAATAAACCACCGCCTCGATCACCTGCAATCTTGAGTTTTTGTACGACTTCATCAGCCGATGATTCTTCTTCAACCTGCTCAGCTACGAACCATTGCAGAAAATTATTTGTAGCGTGGTCTTTTTCAGATATTGCAAGATCAACGAGATCATTTATCAGGCCAGTGACTTTTTGTTCGTGCCTGTATGTATATTCAAAAACAGCCAGAGATGAATCCCATTGTGTTGGTGGTGCATCTATGGTGGTTAGTAATACCCTACCGCCTCTTTCATTAACATAGTCGTAAAATTTCATTGCATGTACCATTTCTTCCTGAGCTTGAGCTTTCATCCAGCTGGCAAATCCCTTGAGGTTTATCGATTCAAAGTAGGCAGACATTGATAAATAAAGATATGCTGAATACATCTCAGCATTTATCTGTTTATTTATGGTATCTTTTATTTTTTCTTTTATCATTGTATTTGTTCCTTGAATTTAGCTTTTCCACAAACCATGTAGATTACAATATTCGCGAGCGGTTACATTGTCAGCACTGATCTTGAATGTAGCTTCCGGGCTTTCACCTGGTTTTAAGAATTGACGATAAGACTCGCCGTCGGCAATTAATTGGATCCACTCGATATAATGTTTTTCTTCCATTGGATGGGGCACACTGCCAATGATTATCTTGATACCATCCGCAGTTTTGTCTATTACTGGGATATGTTTTTCCTTGGCTGCATCAACTGTATTCTCTTCCATGAGTTTCATTGGTTGATTACAGCAGACAAGCTGTCCTGCACCATGGTGCAGCATCTCTACGATATTTCCACAAACTTCACATTTATAGATTTGCAGTTTTTCAGTCATTTTTTTTACCTCCTTTTAATTCAGCTAAAGCATTGGGCAACTACAGTTGGTTGTGAAATTGTAGTTGCATGATTTATCAGGCGTTGCCTTTTATAGTTTTTTGTGACAAAACCACCAATCATAACACTCATATTGCTTAGTTCTTTCTTTTGCAGTTTTTTCGTCCATAGGCGGTGGAATTATGACTTCATCTTTAATGAGTTCATTATTAGGCCAATTTGCGGGCATAGCGACACCATTTTTATCAGAAATTTGGAATGCCTTTATCATTCTTAAGAACTCATCCATGTTTCTGCCGAGCTCTTGTGGGTAATATAAAATAGCTCTTATGATTTGTTTAGGATCTACTATAAATATTGCTCTGACTGTGTTCGTTCCTTTGCCTGGATGGATCAAACCAAGTAACTTTGCAACTCCGGCAGTATCATCGGCTATTATCGGAAATTCAATTTCGATTTTCAGATTATTCTTGATCCATTCTACCCACTTTATGTGTGAGAAAACTTGATCAACACTCAGTCCTATCAGTTCACAATTCAATTCTTTGAATTGACCAAACCTCTTCTGAAATGCCACAAATTCTGTTGTGCAGACTGGAGTAAAGTCTGCTGGATGACTGAATAGAATAAACCATTTACCACTATATGCATCTGGCAGTTTTATCATGCCATGAGTTGTCTTCACCTCTATCTCAGGGAATTTTTCTCCAATTAATGGTATCTTTCCTTCCATTTTAAAACTCCTTTATTTTATCGTCCTTTTGATTTCTGATAATTTTACAAAGTGTCTTCGTTCTTCTTCGATGATGCCATCAATTGTTTTCCTCTGATTCTCAGAGACAAGATTTTTTGCTTCCTGATAATACAAGATAGAATCCAGTTCTGCATTTATTGCATAATCAAGCGCAGCGTGGATATCTTTGATGGTTGCCATTTCTTCATCGAATTTTTTCTGGGTGAAGATGATTTTATCTGCATAGGCACGTAGATAGGCAAAATACTCTCCTGGGAAAGTCTCAAATGGTTCATATTTTTCCATTTTTGAGACCATTTCTTCATATATTTTCTTATGCTTTATCTCCTCATCCGCGAGGAACGAGAATAGTTCTTTTACCTTTGGCTCTTCAAATTTTTGAACCATCTGACGATAGAATTTTTCGCCATTTTCTTCTATCCTTATTGCGAATTGAAATACTTCACTTGGTTCAAATAGACTCATTTTAACCTCCTATTTTAGCTTTAATATCTGTTCTATATCTTGATCTGGATTACTTATGAGTCTCAAATCATATTTCTCTTTCAAGACCTTAAGTATATCGTCATTAACCCATGCCGGTAAGGTAGGACCTAGATATATACCTTTTATGCCGAGCGCGAGTAGACTCCAGAGGATAGCTACAGCCTTTTGTTCCATCCAACTCAAGACAAGGGTCAATGGAAGTTCATTGATTCCCATGCCGAATAATTCGGCGAGAGCCTCAGCGATTTCTACAGCAACGATTGCATCATTGCACTGTCCTAGGTCAATCAATCTGGGGACGCCTTCTATTTCACCAAGATTTAGATCGTTGATTCTAAACTTGCCGCAAGCAAGCGTTAAGACCACTGTATTTTTTGGTAAACTTTGAACAAACTCCCGAAAGTATACGGCCTTTTTGAGCGGCGAATCACAGCCTCCGACAAGGAAAAAATGCTTAATTTTACCTGTTTGAACCAGGTCTTTGATCTTATCTTTCAAGGACAAGACTACTGATTTGGAAAATCCTGTAGTGAGTACTACATCGCCAGGTTTCTCCTCGAGTTCTGGCAATGATTTAGCTTTCTGTATCACAGGCGCATAATCATATCCAGTAATGTGTTGTATGCCAGGTAGGCGCGCAGGTCCGGTAGTAAACATTCTGTCACGATAATCTTCCTTGGGTATCAGGACACAGTTTGAGGTTCCGAGGATTGCCACAGGGTATTTTGAGAACAGTTGTTTTTGGTCAAACCACGCTTTACCTAGATTGCCAACCAGGTGTTTAAACTTTTTCAAGCCGGGATACCCATGGGCAGGCAGGAGTTCTGAATGGGTATAGACATTTATTCCGGTTTGTTCTGTTTGTTTAAGTAATTCTCCAAGCGCTTTGAGGCCGTGGCCAGTTGCAATAATCC
>JAUWGT010000015.1 GCA_030606265.1 Candidatus Stahliibacteriota bacterium
AGTTGATAATCGCATTGTGTCTCTTAACCGTGACACGAATGACGAAAGCGGACAGTTGTCCAGCCAGAAGTACAGTATGATCAAAGAGACATTTGATGCGTGGAGCCATGAGGGCATTGATGTTGATGATCCTTATGCAGCAGCTCATTGGGCATGGCAAAACGAGGCAGGACATTGTCAGGAAAATGCACACACTGCCTATCATATTTTGATGATGGCAACGGAATCAGGTGATGAGATCGGCGAGTTTGCCTGCGAAGACCATATCTATGTTGTCTGGGGTATACCCAGGGATTTTTCAGGGGAAATAACTATCGATGCAATGAATAAATGGAAAGATGCTTATATCATTGATCCCTGGCTTGGCGTATGCAAGCCAACGAGTGAGGTGGGACGTTTGGACCTTACTTTGACCAAAGCAGGATTTTATGATATTAACCGGGTTGCTACCTGGTCCTTTTCCAATTATAAGAGAAAATATGATATGTGGTTGAAAAACTGCGAGGATTTCAGCGGCAATTACGGTGCAACCTCGGATAAACTGGTCGTGACTGATGTTAGCGGTCAGTCAAATATCCAGGTCGGGCAGACCCTCAACATGATGCCGGCCGGAGTTTTCCAGGTAAAACAAGAGAAAAACGAAGTGACAGTTGTTTTTCGAGGGAGCGAGCTTGCCGGTATGGCGATTGGCAGGTTAGCGATTCTTAATGACGTTGTTAAAGGGAATACAATATATGCGAACCTCACTAAAGTAAAGATTAATGGTAAGGTAAAACTGAGGGTTGTCATGAAGATCAAGAACCCCAATACCGGTGCTATTATCACACGCCAAGGGATACTAACCAAAGTTTAGCAAATACTACAATATTAACAACTGAGCGATATCAAGATATCAATAGCTATTGACAATAGTGCATTTATATTTATAATTTATATATAAAGAAATAGGAAAGATAGATGATGGATTGCAGGTTTAACAAAGGCTTAAGTGTATAAAAGGCATCAGGGTAAGTGCAAAAGGAGGCATTATGCAAAAAGTCATGATTCTTGTTTTTATCTTGGCTTTCGGTGTGTTTGCCACGCCACCGATGTATAATGATTTCGTCTATATCTATGCTGGTGGCAGTGCAATAACAGTGAGTGGTGGGCACGCTGATCCATGCGTGGTTGATTGGGATGGAGATGGACTGAAAGATTTGTTGCTCGGTGAGTTTACTCTTGGTCGAATACGTTTTTACCCGAATTCAGGTACAAACAATTCCCCTATTTTTACAGCATTTTCATATCTTCAAGCTGATGGTGTGACGATCCAACTTCCGTACGGCTGATGCACTGGAGCCACAAATCCACAGGCTGTGGATTTTAATGATGACGGTCGGCTTGATTTGATAGTCGGCGACCGTTATGGTTCAATCAACTATTTCACCCGTCTAGCCAATGGAAGCCTTACTGAGGAACCCGACATTATTGCAAATGGTTCACCGATCAATGTCGGTTATAACTCAGCCCCGCAAGCAGTGGACTGGAATGAGGATGGTTTACTTGATCTCGTCATAGGAAATGATGCGACTCCAGAGCGCATTCGCCTTTATCTTAACAGTGGTACACCTTCAAGCTATGTCTTCACAGCCTACAGTGTACTAATGCGTGGTGGATCTCCAATACAATACAGCAGATGCAATCAGCATGTAGTTGACCTTAACCTGGATGGCAAGAAAGACCTCGTAATCGGTGAGGATTACGGGTATATCTACTATCTGGAGAATGAAGGCACTAATGCCGATCCTGTATTTAATACTGCGGTGCAACTCGAAGCTAATGGCTCGCCGATTTCTTTTCCCTCTGGTTATACAGATCTGAAAGTATGGGTTGATGATTGGAATGAAGACGGTACACCAGATTTGATCGTTGGAAACTATCGGGATAGTGTTCATCTGTATATCGCTTATCCGATTGGCATTGAAGAAGAAAAAAACCAGCAGGATAAATTCGCGATAAGTGCAGTTCCAAACCCCACATATAATAAAACGACAATTCGCTATCAGCTGACAGACGATGCGATGGTGGAGCTTTCACTATATGATATTCAAGGCAAGTTTATCAAGACAGTTGTTTCCGGATGCCAGATTTCAGGGAACTACAGTATCATATGGCAGGGTTTTGATAAACACAATAATGCGGTTCCAGCTGGTATTTATTTCTATAAGCTATCGATCAATGGAAGAATATATGTTGACAAACTCGTCGTGCTGAGATAACTGATACTCCATTTTAGTTGTATGCCCCGACCTCTTGTACAGAGGTCGGGGTTATTTACTCGTCCAATGTCGAGCCTACAGTCCTGAGGAATCGAAGGGATTTGAGCCCAACGTGCCCATTTCGGTTTCTTGACTTATACCCTTTGCAGCATATAATACTAATTGATTCTGAAATTGGTTCGATCAATATATACTAAGGAGGTATAATGAACGAAAGCTTGAAGTGTCCATTTAAGGCTGCAGATGAAAGCAAGGAATGTGATCGGGATAAATGTGTACTGTGGCATGAGGGAGGTTGTACTTTTGTGCACCTCATTAGAGAGTTGGGGATTCTCAATGAAACGCTCAAAACCATACAGGCGAAGTATTGATTGAAGAGTCATTAGTGCAGTTGACATAATTGAAAAATAATGTAGAATAATCGATGACTATGTTAATTCGCAACGCTTCAGAGATACTGACTATGAATGCAGGACTCGGTGTTTTGAAAAATGCCTCGGTGCTTATTGAAAACGGTAAGATCAAAAAAGTCGGTGAAATAAAGAGTGATAAAAGAACAAACGTAATCAATGCTAAAGGTTGTGTGGTGTGTCCGGGTATGGTAGATTCTCATACGCATTTGGTCTACGGAGGTTCGCGCGAGGATGAGTTTGCCCTGCGTGTCTCCGGTGTCAAGTACGAAAAGATCACTAAAGCAGGTGGTGGTATTGCCAGTACAGTGCGCATGACGCACCAGGCAACAGAAGATATTTTGTATAGATCAGCCATGAAAAGACTGAAGAACCTTGCTAAACATGGCACTACAACCGTAGAGATCAAGAGTGGTTACGGTTTGTCAACTGTTGAGGAAATGAAAACCCTCAGAGTGATAAAGCGGCTGAAAAAAGATTCAGAACTCGATATTGTACCGACCTATCTGGTTCATAATATCCCTGATCAAATGAGACGCCGGGATTATATAGACCTTGTCATTGAAGAGATCATCCCCAAGGTTGCCCGAGCAAAGCTGGCTGTTTTTTGCGATATATTTTGCGATAAACTTGCTTTTACCAGGCGCGAGAGCGAGAAGGTTCTGTCGAGTGCGAAAAAATACGGTTTTGGGCTCAAAATACATGCGGATCAGTTTGGTGACATTCACGGTGCATATCTGGCCGCGAAATTGAAATGTGTATCAGCTGATCACCTGGAATATTCCACAACGGGTGCGGTAAGAGCAATGAAAAAGGCGGGTGTTATTCCTACTTTATTGCCCGGCGTAACACTTTTTTTACAGTTCAGGAAGAAACCTCTTGTTAAGACCTATAGAAAATTGCGGTGTCCTCCCGCGCTCGCTTCAGACTATAACCCTGGTTCATGCATGATTTATTCAATGCCCAAAATTGTTTCGCTTGCATGTATTATTTATGGCATGCATGTTGAAGATGCTCTTTTAGGAGCTACCAAATACGGGGCTAAGGCTTTAGGTTTGTTTAACCGAATCGGTAGTATTACAGTTGGTAAACAAGCTGATTTCGTCATATTTAACATTGATAACTATAAGAAAATTCCGTATTATTTTGGTGAGGATGTTGTTAGATATACTATTAAAAAAGGAAGGATAATATATGGAAAAAATAGTTGAGTGCATCCCCAATTTTAGCGAGGGGAGGGACCAGGCAAGACTCGATCAGATCTTAGCTGAAATCAAGAGTGCTGGTGTAGAATTGCTCGATCAAGAAAAAGACGCTGACCATAATCGTGCAGTTGTGACATTTGTAGGTGAACCTGAAGCAGTACTGGAGGCAGCATTTAGAGGCATTAAGAAGGCATCAGAGTTGATTGACCTGACCAAACATAAAGGTGAGCATCCGAGAATGGGTGCTACTGACGTTGTTCCGTTTGTACCGATCAGCAATGTTACAACGCGGGAGTGCATTGAGATGGCAATACGATTAGGTAAGCGGGTTGCTGAAGAATTGAAGATACCAGTCTACCTTTACGAAGCTGCGGCAACCCGATCTGACCGGCAGAATCTTGCGGCAATAAGAAAGGGTGAATTTGAGGGGTTGAGAGATGAGATTGAAACCAACCCTGAACGTCGACCAGATTTTGGCGAGCCGAAACTCCATCCGACTGCTGGTGCTACAGTAATTGGTGCCCGGTTTCCTCTTATTGCCTTTAACGTGAACCTTAATACGTCAGATGTTTCGATCGCCCAGAAAATTGCTAAGTCGATCAGGTTTGGCAGTGGCGGTTACCGATATACTAAATCACTTGGTTTCATGCTGAAAAAGGAGAATCGTGCTCAAATCTCCTGTAATATGACAAACTATACAAAAACACCGTTGCACCGAGTTTTCGAAACAGTCAAACGCGAAGCTGAAAGGTACGGTATCAGCATAAAGGAATCAGAGATCGTTGGTTTGATTCCTGAGAAGGCATTGATCGATGCAGCGATCTATTACTTGCAACTGGACCGTTTTAGTGAAGACCAGATCCTGGAGTATAAGCTCCACGGTAAAGGTTCAAAACAATCAATCATGGATTTTCTGCACATTTTGGCTCTGGCGCGACCAACACCAGGTGGAGGCAGTGTTGCTGCGCTTGAAGCTGCCCTCGGTACGGCGTTACTCTCAATGGTTACTGGTATCACTGTGAACAAGACAAAAGATAAAGAACTGCTGGATTCTCATGGATTTCTAAAACTGACTACATACGAATTCTATAAATTCATTGACAAAGACAAATCGGCTTTTGACAAAGTCTTAGTAGCGTTCAAGTTACCTGATGAGACGGATGAGGATAAGAAGGATAAACAGGCAACCGTGCAAAATGCCTACAAACATGCAGCTCAAGTACCATTCGAGGTCTGCAAGAAAATCCTTTTTGTCTACCCGTATGCTAAAATACTCGCTCAGAAGGGTTTGAAAAGCGCCATTTCTGATGTTGGCGTGGCACTTTACTCGCTCCACAGTGGGTTTATGGCTGCCCGGATCAATGTTTTGATAAACCTTGGTTCGATAACAGACTCGGACTTCAACGAATCCTTTAAAACAGAGCTTGATTCGTTAAGAAAACAAGAGGAAAGTCTATACAAGGAGATTGAAAATATCTTCTTGACAAAGTTATGAATTAGGTTATAATTTTTAATGGAAGTAGATTTTCTTAGCAAAAGCAGAGAATATATAGAGAAAGGGAGTTTTGAGAAAGCCCAGATAGCACTACGCCGTGTTTTGAGCAAAGATCCAAAGAATGCGAGAGCCGTGGAACTCTCTGGAGATTTGGTTCTAAAATTAGGTAGAAATGGTGAGGCTATTCAGCGCTATGAAAGTGCCAGTGACTACTACAGCAATAAGAATCAATATGCTGAAGCGATACTATGCCTTGAGAAAATCATAAGACTCGACGAATCCAATGGCGAGATTGCCATACGTCTGGCTGATCTTTATAGATTTTATGGTTTACTTGATAGAGCAATTAACACGATACTCAATTTGTGCACATGGGCAATCAACAATAAGCAAGATGCTCAGTTTGTCTCTGGGTTGCGTAAAGTAGTCGAGCTGCAGCCAAAAAATTTGGCTTTGCGGTTTTGTTTTATCAAGGTTCTTTATGCGATTAGCCGACTACAAGATGCTGAGGATGAATTGAAAAAGCTCAAATCTCTTGCTGAAGAGGCAGGTGATAAAGAGATACTTGAAGAAGTTAGTAAACTATTACCACAAACTGACGGTGGTGAAGAACTCGATCCTAAAAGCCGTATTGAACTGGGTAACCTGCTCTATGAAATTGGGTCAAAGGATGAAGCAATAGTCGAATTTGAAAAGGCAGTAAGTGATTTGATCGACACCAATGACACCGAAGAGGCAATAAGTGTACTGAACCGAATTGTTGAGATCGATCCGAACAATACGGATGCGATAAACAAAATCAATGAATTAAAAGGTAGTGGTGTCCCTGTTGAATCTGAAACCGCCGGTGAAGAAACCGAGTCCACGGTTGTTGTAGAAACACCTGCGGAAACGGCAGAACAAGTAGTACCAGAATCTGAAGTCGAGGAACAAATTCCAACTGAAAGTGGCGAAGGAGAAACTGAAGAGACGTTTCCTCGATCTGAAAAAGACGAAGCGTCAAAGCCCAGCGTCGAAGATATTATTGATCAAACTGTTAGTGAAGCGAACGTAGAAAAAGAAACTGATCAACCGGAAACTTCAGAACAGACACCGGGTGATGATCAAGCAATGGAGATGTTTGAGGATTTGGGCAAAGAAATCGAAGGTTTTGTTGCTGCTACAGATACTCCCGCAGAAGGGCCTTCTGAAAAAGTTGAATCAGGCGGAGAAGAAACACATGGTGGAACTCAATTGGAGGGGCAGATCGCGGATATAGAATTCTTACTGAATCAAGCTGAAGCTCCAAGTGTTCCGGATTTTGAGCTTGCCCAGGAATTTGATGCTTTCAGAAAGGCTATAGTGTGGAAGGAAGCTGATATTGACAAGAAGCTGAGCCTGGCAAAGATGGCTTTTGATAGTGGTTTATATGCGACTGCCTTGAGTTATATTGTTGACATAAAGGGACAAAAAAAGACATGGCCGTTATCGCTTGAGATAAACGGTGGTTCGCTTATCAAGTTAGGCCGTTATAGTGAAGCCAGGAAAGTGATTGCTCCTGCTTTGTTGTATGAAGAGATTTCCGAGACCCAGAAGATGGAGTTACGCTATCTCCTGGCGAGTGCTTATGAAGGATTAGGGGATTTTGACAATGCGTTGAGGGAGACCGAAAGGATTATTAGCATTGACCCGCACTACAAAGATGTTAAGGAGATGTATATACTTATGGGTGGTAAAAATATAGTATATGATGAACCAAAAAAAGAGCCTGAGAAATTCAAACCTACTCACGAAATGCCCGTGTCTATGCCAGCACCATTGCCCGAACCTTTTGTGCAGCCAACCGAAATGGGACCAACGGAGACAATAGAGGAACCAACCAAGGAAACTTATCCAACGATAATTGAAGAAACACCTTCAACCTACTCAGAAAAACCATCAGAGAAGACAATCAAAAAAGAGCCTGATGTTGAAGAAAGAAAAGGCGAAAATATCGCTTTTCTCTAAAATAGGAGGATAAGTGGCATATCAGGAATTTTACGGTTTCACAGCTGAACCATTTACTAATCATCCTGATCCGAAGTTTTATTTCAATTCACCTCAACATGCCCTGGCGCGCGAATACCTGATTCATGCGGCAAGAGGCACGCGAGGTTTGGCAGTTCTATTGGGGGATATAGGAACGGGCAAAACAACCCTGGTGCGTAAGATCCTGAGTGAGCTTTATGCACAAGGGAATTATCAAGTTGGCTTGATAGTCCTGACCCATTCTGAGTTCGCACCGGGCTGGCTTTTCACCAAAATCGCAAATCTTGTTGGCCTCAGAGATTTTGGCACTTCGACAACTGAAGTAATAAATCGAATATCTCAAAGGCTCAATGAGATATATCGTAGAAATGAAAAGACGGTTATTATTATCGATGAGGCAAATAAAATCACGAGTCCAGAGATACTGGAAGAGATTAGAGGGCTTCTGAATCTTGAAATTGCTGATACCAGATTGATTTCATTCATTCTCAGTGGGCTGCCTGATCTGGAATCACACCTGACGTCCAATCGTGCTTTGTATCAGCGAATTGCCGTCAAAGTTAAGTTGAAGTCAATGGGTAGTGATACGATTAGAGCTTACATAAATCATCGACTCAGTATTGCTGGGGTAACTCATGAAGTTTTTACACCTAGAGCGGTTGATTTAGTATGTCGTTATTCAGACGGCAGGCCGAGACTTGTAAACATAACCTGTGACAATGCACTCTTGGAGGGTTTTGTACAGAAGAAAAAAAGCATTGACGACACCATTATAGAAAGAGTAGTTACAAATCTGGGACTGAAATTTGAGTAATGTCTGAGCTTGGTGAAGTTAAAAGGAAAGTTGCGGAGTTTGTTGCCAAAGGTGATACCAAAAAAGCCATAACCGAATTAGAACAAGCAGTAAAAGAATTTCCCAGGGAAGGTTCCTTATTCAATAAACTCGGCGATCTTCTCATAAAAGTCAATCGCAAAAATGAGGCGCTCAGCGCATACGAGCAAGGTGCCCGGGTATTCAAAGAAGAGACCTATTTCCCAAATGCCATTGCGCTGTGTAAGAAAATACTGCGACTTGAAACAAACCGAACAACGATCTATGAATTGCTCGGCGAGTTGCATAAGCAATTAGACCAGCGCGGTGAAGCCGCGAATTACTTCCTCGAGTATGCAGAACGAAAGATGAAAGATAATGATATGGATGCTGTACTGGTAGCCTATAATACTATAAAAGAACTCGTTCCCAACAACCCCAAAATACTCGAGACTATTTCTGCAATATATGAAAAGGTCGGTAAGAAAGAAGAGGGTGAAGAACTTCTAAAAGAAGCGCATGAACTTGAAGATAAGCAGGAAAAGCTGAGAGAGAAAATGATCACCGAGGAACCACAAGCAGAAATTGAAAAAGAAATCAAGGAAGAAACAGAAGAAGTTGTTGATGAACCTAAAGTGGCAGTAGAAGAAGAGGTCTCTGGGCAGGTAACTGAAGAAGCAGAGGCGGATATGCCGCTTGAAGATTTCGTATCGCCTGAAGTAGCGGAGCTGCTCAAAGATGATGAGATCTCAGCCGAGGAGGAAAAAGATGTTACAGAAACGCCGGGTGTATTATCCGAGATTGACAAGACTGTCGAGTTGGGTGAACTTTATCTCAACCTTGGTTCTGAAGAAGAAGCCATTGATTGTTTCCGCAGTGCGGCAAATGAGGCATGGGGTAGCAAGAAATATGACCAGTCTTTTGATCTTAACAAGAGAATAGCTGATCTGAGGCCTTTTGATCTCAGGTCGCGCCAGCATCTTGTCGAGATCGGTAAGATAAAGCAGGACATGGATTTACAGATAGATGCGATGGTTGACTTGGCTGAATCGCTGAGTCGGCGCGAAGCGAAAAGTGAAGCCCGGGATTTATGCAAGAAAATTCTTGAGCTTGATCCAGAAAACGCTATGGCTCGGGAGATGTCTGCGGCACTTGAACAACCCCAGGATTACATAGACCTTGGTGAAGTTCTCAGAACCGAAATGGAAGATGAGAAAAAATCTGATAGCATTCAAGGTATTGAAGAATTGATTTCTCAATTCCGGCGCGAGGTCTTTGAATCTATCGGCGAGGGCGATTTTCGGTCACGTTATGACCTCGGAGTTGCCTATAAAGGCATGGGTCTTTTTCAAGAAGCCATTGAAGAATTCGAAATTGCTGCAAAAGATCCTGAACTTAGACTCAAATCGTATGAAATGATCGGGTCATGCTTTCTCGAACGGGGTAAGGCAGATGATGCGATAAAGATATTGAGCGCTGGTCTGAAGATTACAGATCGACCAGCACGGGAATATTTTGGCATTCATTTTCTCCTCGGTAACTGCTATGAGAAAATGAAGAAAATGAAAGATGCATTGCAATTTTACATGAATGCTTATAAAATTGATAAAACAGTACCTGACCTGGTACGTAAGATCAATGATCTTAAGAATAAATACATAGCCGAAGCAAAGAAAAAAGGTAAGAAAATTGTTACGAAGCCACCAGTGAAGGCAGAACCGAAATCCGTGAGAGCAAGTAAGGTCCGGGCAAAGAAGTCGAAGATCACATATTTATAGGAGATAATCATCGGTTACGAGAGGTATTATAAGTTAAAAGAGCACCCCTTCAGTTTCGCTACTGATGAGAAATTCTACTACGACTCGCCACAACATTCAAAAGCCTTGGTGAAACTAAGTCACGCGGTTGAAACTGAGAAAGGGCTTGCTTTGATGATCGGTGATATCGGAACCGGCAAGACAACATTGTCAAGGCGGCTTCTTGATCAACTTATCGATAACGGGATTGAAGCAACGCTTTTGGTGATTATCCATTCAGAAATCACTTCTTTGTGGTTCTTAAAGAAAATCGCCCTGATGCTCGAGACGCCGATCGAGTCAGAAAACAAAATAGAGATAATAACCGCGATTTACCACCGTCTTCTGGATATAACAGGCAAAGACAGGAAAGTTGTTATTCTGATCGACGAAGCCAATATGCTGCAAACAAAAGAAATAATGGAGGAAATCCGTGGTCTGCTCAATCTGGAATCAGAGTACGGTAAACTCTTAAACTTCATTCTCTTCGGCTTGCCAGAGATGGAAGACTATCTAAAACTTGATCCACCGTTGTATCAGCGGATTGCGGTCCGTTGTGTTCTTGATGCCCTGGATGCAAAAGCAGCTATCAATTATATCATCCATCGTCTTCGGGTTGCTGGCTGTATGAAGCCGCTCATGACCAAAGAAGCTTTGGAGAGAGTATACACATATTCAAAAGGTATACCACGTACGATCAATGCGATTTGTGACAATGCGTTATTGGAGGGTTTCCTTTTGAAACGGGAAGTGATTGAAGCAAAGATCATAGACGAGGTCAGTTCTGATCTCGGACTCAAGGTCAATTAGAGTTGATCAAAGGCGCTCCATTGTCTTCTCAACCAAATAAGCATTTCGCCGATCTCCATATTCATTCAATATACTCTGACGGTTCATATACCCCTTATGAAATAGTGCAAATCTGCAAGCGATTGAATCTGAACGCAATCGCAATTACTGATCATGATACGGTGTCGGGTGTTGAAGAAGCGATGTCCCATTCTAAAGACGGTTTTGAGGTTATCCCAGCAGTTGAGATGAGTTCAAACATCGGTGATCTGGATGTTCATATGCTTGGTTACTACCTGGATTATAAAAACCCTCATTTGTTATCATACTTGGACGATTTCAAAAGACATCGTGCCAAACGGATCAAGGAAATCATCGGTAAACTGTCGAATGACGGAATCAAACTGGAATTCGAACAAATCAAGATGGTTGCCAAAGATTGCTCTTTAGGCAGACCCCATATTGCTGAGGTTCTCATGGAAAACGGCTATGTGAAGTCAATAGCGGAAGCCTTTCACAAATACCTGGGGTACGGGCAGCCATACTATGTCCCGAAGAAAGATGTCCAGCCAAAAGAGGTAATAAGAATAATAAAGGAATCCAACGGCGTTCCAGTTATTGCTCATCCGAGGACCATAAATAGCGAATCCATAATCTATCAGCTAATCATAGATGGTGCTTTGGGCATTGAAGTCTGGCATCCAGAACACACGCTGCGCTGGCGCCAAGGATTTTACGAGATTGCTCTAAAAAACGATTTGTTGATGACCGGGGGTTCTGATTGTCATGGTAAGCGTGCTGATGCGGTGAGAATTGGGGTTGTAGGATGCGGTGAAGAAGAAGTAAACATGCTCAAGAAATGCCGTGATAGGATATGTAATGAACATAACGAAAAAGTGATTATTTAGTTGGCATTAGGGGGTATAGTGAACCAAGATGAAATTACGGAGATCTTACCACATCGTCCGCCATTTTTATTTGTTGATGAAGTAATGGAAATCAGCGATACAAAGATTGTTGCGAAAAAGCATGTGCGTGCTGATGAATATTTCTTTGCGGGTCATTTTCCGAAAGAACCGATTATGCCGGGTGTTTTAGTCGTTGAAGCACTCGCGCAAACCGGCGGTGTGATGTTACTCCGCAAAAAGAAAGGCATGGTTCCTCTTTTTCTCGGTATTGACAAAGCGCGATTCAAGAAAATAGTGCGCCCTGGTGATACACTTTTTATGGAAGTCGAAATATTACAGGAACGTGGTGATGTGGTTAGGATATCAGGGGTTGCCAGAGTTGATGGTGAGGTCGTCTGTCAGGCAGTGATCATGGCAGGCATAAAGAAATAAGTTCAAACTCATCTTTATAAAGAGCCCACAAAAGTGAAACATTCAACTATTAGCAAGAATGCAGAGATCGATAAATCAGTTATTATCGGTCCTTATTCCTTAATTGAAGATGATGTCAAGATCAGTGCAGATAACAAAATAGGCAGTCATGTTATAATCAGAAACGGTTCGATGATCGGTAAGGGCAATACGATATGTGCGGGTGTGCAGATCGGTATAGACCCGCAAGACTATCATTTCAAGGGTGAGCCATCAAAATGCCTGATCGGCAATAATAATATTATTAGGGAATACGCAACTATTTCAAGAGCAACTGGTGAAAATGAGATGACCCGTATCGGCAATAATAATTTTGTGATGACCTATGTGCATATCGCGCACAATATACGGCTCGGCAATAATAATATCATATCAAGCGGGAGCCAGCTTGGCGGTTATGTTGAACTTGAAGATTTCGTGTATGTCGGAGGACTTGTTGGTGTACATCAGTTCTGTAAAATCGGCAAATACGCAATGCTCGGTGCTATGTCATATTTGAATAAAGACCTACCGCCGTATATATTAGCGCGCGGTAATCCAGTGAGAGCATACGGGGTGAACGTCCGGGGACTGCAACATAATGGGTTCGCGGCTCAAGAAGTTGAAACCCTCAAGACATTGTATCGACTGATATATGAATCTTCTAATACGTTGACAAAATGTCTTGAGTTGTTGAAAGAAAAGGAATATCTTGGTGGGTTTGCTCGGGAAATAATCGAATTTATCAATGCATCAAAACGTGGCATACTTTTGAAGCGCCGTATAGAAGAGACCTAATACGTAAGAGCTATCTCAATTTCTTCTTATGACGGTCTCTTTTGCGTCTTTTCTTTAGTTTGTGCTTTTTTATTTTTTTTAACTTTCTTTTCTTGCCACAAGGCATGAATCAAAACCTCCTTTCCACTGGCAGATTATACAGATTTACGTCGGTAAGTCAAGTATCGTATGATATTGTAGCCCATTGACATAGCTCTGTTTTCGGAATAGAATATGCTATGTTTCTTATCTTCGTTATCAGCCAAGCATTATGCGGGTTTGAAGAGAATGTCTATAAGACAATGAGTGAAAGCCTGCAAGCTAAGCCCATTGCTTGTTTGATGAATGGTATTTCCTTTGTATCGAGACCAGAGTTTGGCATCGTTAATCCGGCGTTCTCCTATTTTCTTGATCGGGATGACTTGGCTAAGCAAGATGTCGCGGGTTTTGTCGTGAATTGGGCGACGGTCCTACCCCTTAAATATTTCGTAAATCGTCAGCGACCAGTAACACATGGTTCACGTTGGAATTCCTCATTTCCCTCAGGTCATACCACTTTCTGTTTTACGCATACAGTCATTCTAACCCATCATTATCCTGAACTGAAAGTGCCGATGTATCTGTATGCAACGATGGTTGGTTTTTCTCGCATCTATTTGAAAAAACACTATCCAACTGATGTTATTGCTGGTGCAGTACTGGGGATTTTTACTGGCTATTTGGTGATAAAACTAGTTGAATAATCGAGAGGTCTAATCCTCTGGTTTTTTATATTGAATCCATTGTCCCTTTTTTATCTCGGGCTTTTCTTTTATCCAGTACCTGGGATCAACATGAACCCGGTTCACGACAAACCCCCAATGAAGGTTAGGCCCTGTACATAAACCGGTTCTGCCCAGTCTTCCTATGCACTGTCCTTTCTTGACTTTATCACCCTTTTCTACACACAATGAATCTAAATGAATATAAAGCGTGTGTATTTTCTGACCATGGGCGATAACAATACTCTTGCCATGGACCTCAAGGTTCCTTGCCATGACAACAATGCCGTGATTAGGGGCATAAACCTTAGTGCCTACGACATTTGCGATATCTACGGCTTTATGAGACCATTTGTCAAGGTCTTCATTGTAGCGCCGCGGTGTACCAAAGAGCCCGGTAATGGTTCCAGAACATGGCCAGATAAAGTCGCTGTCGTATAGAATTGAATCCGGGTTTTTACCGTAGGCGCGAGCAAAATAATTACCTTCATACTTAAGCATTTCAAGGGTTTCTTCAGTGAGGATGCTGATATCAAGATCAGCCGTGTCCTCTTCAGAAAAACCACCGGGGATGACTGTAAACGGCATCTCAATTTTTTTTGGCTCATTTTTTTTCTGATAGCGCAGGGTCATTATATAATCACCCGGTTCTGCATTCATCGGCACCGCAAGCACGGTATTATAGGTATTGGGTGCAATTAGGTAAAGATTATACGTTCGATACAGAAAATTGATTTTTGGATTTTCCAAGGGTAGAATGACCGTAATATTGAGGTTCGCGATTTCTCCCTGATGATAAGTATCTTTATCCATGGAAATCCGCTGGATCAAGCCATTGATGAGTGATACCACTGAGGTTTGGCTGGCATCGAAAGAACGAATTTCGTAATCAAGTCGAAGCATGACCGGCTTAAGAGTTTCATCAGATATGGTCCGTTTGAATTCTATGATCTTGCTCGAGCGGTCTAACCTGCGCTCCAATGATATAGAAGGTTCATGTGCAACCGGCAGCGGTTCAGTTTCTTTATTAGCTTTTTCATCAACCGGGTCAGCTGCCAGAATATTTTGCTCAAATGGTATGCTGAACCTGTGAGTAAAGCACGCCGCAATAAACAGAAGTAGTGATAGGCTACGGAGTTTTTGAACAGCGGAAACCATAATAGCGATCCTGCACAAATGGTCTTAATTCCATTCTCGATGAGCACTTCAAGTATTTAGGGTTAATGCTCAACCATGAGCCCCCTCGAAGTACTCGGGTGTAACCAGAGTCAGGTCCAGTAGGATTTTTTTCTGGGCTGATCTTATAATATTCTTGGTCATAGAAATCCTGACACCACTCCCAGACATTTCCTGCGACGTCATACAATCCGTAATTGTTCGGCGCATATTTCCCCACTGGAGCTGAATAGTCATAACCATCTTTTTCTCTGAATGGCTTGGGAGCATAATTGCATCTTTTTGCTACTGCCTCATCTCCCCATGGGAATTGTTTGCCTTCCAGGCCACCTCGCGCAGCATATTCCCATTCCGCCTCAGTGGGTAAACGTTTACCCTCCCACTGAGCATAGGTCAGAGCATCATAATAACTCACGCCAACGACTGGTTGATCAGGTTTATTGAGGTCTCGATCTCTGAAAAAGAGCGGTTTTGGATGGCCGGTTGCTTCGATGAATTCCCTGTACTGACGATTCGTTATCTCATGTTTATCAATGAAGAAAGCATCTATCCAAATCTTGTGCTTAGGACTTGCAGTGCCAGAATCACTGCCCATTGTAAAATATCCAGCTGGGATCAGAACCATGCCTTGAGGAGCTATAAAAACTTGTTTCTCAGTAACCTCTGGTGTTGGTTCTTCTGGTTTCCCGCAGTTTAAGAGTGTCAACGCAATAATTGCGACTACTAACAGTGTATTTTTCATGAACTCCACCTTTTGGTGATAATATCCAAAATAGCCGGTATGTCAATACAGCGCTTTTAATGAAGAACGTATGAGAAGACAGGTTTTAGATTTACACTATTAGATACTGGAGCGACTGCGGTCTTTCAGCTCTTGTTTTTTGCCTTTATTCCAGCTAGAGACTTTAGTGAAGTAACCGGTTACGCGGGTGATGTGATCGATATGATCGCTGCCACAATGAGGACAAATTTCCCTGAGCCCTCTTGACGTTTTGAAACAACTGTTACAGGTTGTAAACTCCGGCGAGAAGGCAATTTGTGCATTACGGGTATTACGGAATGTCTTTACTACAAAGTTAGCAATCGATTCTTTTGGCGGCTGTGATTCACCGAGCCAGACATGGGTTAATGCACCGGCTTCGATCATATCGTGGAATTTACCTTCAATTTTTACACGGTCAATCGAGTCTAAATTGATCCCCACATTCAAATATGTTGAATTGGTGTAGTATATAGAGTTGGTTTCAGTATCACCTTTTACAATACTTGATGCCATGTCTGGAAAATGCTCAACATCAAGGCGGGCAAGACGATGGGCAGTGGATTCAGCAGGAGTTTGCTCCATGACAAAACGCAGTCCGTGAGTGCTTGATAGTGCTTTGACCCGCAAATACAGATACGCCAATACCTTGAGGCCGAAGCGTAAAGCGGTTTCGTCTTCATGCATCTGTTTTCCTATGTGGTATTCAACAAGCTCATTCAAGCCCAACAAACCGATCAAGTAGGTTGCTCGATGGAGCCTTAGATACTGTTCACCGTCTCTTTCCATAGTCAGCAGTGCGAGTGGTCCTTCATCTTTCAGCGAGATTATTTTCTCAATGAACTGTTTTTTCTGGAGGTGCGCCTTTACTACATGGTCGAGTAATCTATCGAGGTTCTTGTAGAGTAAATCATCATCGTGTTTGGATAAATAGGCAGCCCTGGGAAGATTCAATGTGACATTCTGGAGTGCAGTATAACGCATTTTCCACGGCGTTTTGGCATCTTCCAGGTCAGACTCCTCGAGTTTGAATGATAATCTGCAGCACTCTGATATTTTTGCGGTTTCACCACGATCAAATACATAGTAAGTATTGCCGCGTTTAGATGACACATCAGCGATGTGATTTAAAAAGTCTTCCCAACCAGGAGTTTTAAAGAGGTTCTCGGTAATATGAACGAGTGGTTTGGGGAAGAAGAAAGGTCGACCTGTTCCATCGCCGTCCATGTAGATATCAAAAAGAGCCCAGGCAAATCTTTGGGCATCTTTTGCATAATCACCATATTTCTTGCCCGTATATTCACCGGCTGGACCAATCGCCTCGACATGTTTGAAATGCTTAGGGATTTCCCAGTAAATGTTGAGGTCTGAGAATATCGCCTGACCGCCCCTTGCCACTGATTGCTGTGAATATTCAAATATGAGCATCTGGGCAAGTTGATGTATTTCGCGGTCGTTCATTTTAGTTAAAAATGGTGCAAAAAAGATATTGACTGCATCCCAGCCAATTGCCCCAGCAAAATGTCCTTGTAGCGCTGCTGAGAATTTAACCATATGGGCTAGCAATGTATCAGCATGCTTTGCTGGTTTGGCTATGGAGAGCGCGTTAGGTAGATTCAATCCAAATTTCTTCACATATTCCAAAGATTGACCCGAACAATAGGGGCGGTCACCAAAGCCTAGATCGTGCAGATGGATATCACCCTTTATGTGCGCATCAGCAACATCGCGGCTGAAAACCTCGGAAAGCATATACTGTTTCTTGACGGTTTCGGCGATAGTCATATTAGTCGCTTCCGGGTTGTGCGGAATATTTGCATTCTCACGATTCGCGTATAAGATGATTTTTTCTGCATCGTAAAGAGGGATACCAAGTCGTGTGTGACGTAAGCGCGAATTCTCTAGACCGTGTTCGATAAGTTTCACGTTGACTATTTCTCGTATCAGCGATGAAGAGATGAGTCCCACATTGGAATTCAGAATCGTGTCTTCGGTTTCTTCGGCGATTTTTAGTGCGATTTCTTGATCCAATCCGGTTTCATTCTGCAATGCATTGACGATTCTTGCTCGATCCCAGGAGACAAAATCATCGTCTGAAGTGCGTACAAATAAAGCATAGTCGGTGGTGTCTCGTTCTTCGGGCAGCTTGGAAAAAAGTTTCTTTTTTCTCAGTATTTCACGTTGTTTTCGGTAAAGGATATATGCCTTTGCGGTGCGGGCATGACCGCTTTCAATGAGTATTTTCTCTACCGCATCCTGGACTTCTTCGATTTCTGGTACTTTATTTCCCTTGAGGGTATAGAGAAACAAAACAACTTCATTAGCTAGTTTTTCTGCAAGCTCTCGATCGTCTCCACCTATGGCTTTTGCTGCGGTATATATAGCATTAGTTATCTTCTTTTTGTCAAAGGCGACAACTGTTCCGTTTCTTTTCTTAATACTCTGAAAAATCGATTCCTTGGGGATTTCTTCAGAGATACCAATCCTCACGGATGTTTTGTCTGACATCTTTTCTCCTTTTTTAATTTTTTTAACTCGCTGGCAAATTTATCGATATTGGTGAATTTGCGGTATACCGATGCAAATCGCACATAACTGACTTCATCGATTTCTAATAGATGCTCTAAAACCATACGCCCGAGTTCAGATGATTTTATTTCGGTTTGATATCTATCAGACACGACATCTTCGATATCATTGACAATGGTCTCTAACTTCTCAGCCGACACGGGTCGTTTTCGGCAGGCGGTTACAATACCATTAAGAAGTTTTGCTCGATCGTAAGGTTCCCTTGTCTTGTCGCGTTTTACGACTACCAAAGGCATGCGCTCAATGGTTTCGTACGTGGTGAAGCGGAAAAGACAGTTAGTACATTTTCTCCTTCTGCGTATTACAGAACCAGATTGTGGCATTCTTGTTTCTAATACCCGGTCGCTATCCTTACCACATCTTGGACACTTCATAAGATAAATGCTAAATTCAAAGCACTAAATCCTTTACCCTGTGAAATACAGCTTTCCTTGAAGAATTTTATTTTCTCTAACTTCAATTGTTTTCCTTTTTTCATTCCCCATAATTAGATTACTCCTATTTCACGAGGTGAACAACATCAAATTCAAATGACCAAAACCGTTTTTAATCTTCCGATTTACATCATTTAGTAAAAGATTAGATTTATGGGGTTTGAATTTATTCGGGATTTTAGATACATACTTCGAAATATGCTTAAAATACACTACATATAGAGTCATTGTCTAATTATAACCACAATTTGATATTTGTCAAGGGGAAAGATGGACAAGGGTAAATTCGAAATACTAAGTCCTAAACTCTAAACAAATACTAATCTCAAAACCCAAATTACCAAAACCGTAATGAGTACACAGTAATCCCAAGAATTAATCCGTTGTTTCTTCAGCGAAGCGTGCCTCCAGTCCGCAACACTTCTTGGCGGGCGTGTCTGCAATGAAATGTGTCTTCAACGAAGTGTATCCTCCGTTACACCGTTACTCGGATACACCGGAACTCAGATCATTTCTTAAGGTGTTTCCTCCGGGCGTAGATATAGCTGAGCTCAGCGCCGAACAGAAAAATGTATGCAGAGTAATAGACCCACAAGAAAATGACTACTAAGGTGGACAACGAGCCAAATACTCTGGAATAATCTACCATTCTGGTAATATAAAAGGTAAAGAGAAATTTCGCTATTTCCCAGGCAATGCCAGTAAACACGGCGCCAAACATAGCATCCTTGAATTGCACCTTACGGTTAGGGAATTGCCAGTAGATCAAGGCGAATAAAAGGATACTTAAGATAATGCTGAACTGGGGAGGAAGCGTCGCTGAGCCCTCAGCGCCAACCGCCTTTGCTATAAGGTTGGCGAAAATTGATCCTAAAAGGAGAATGATTACAAGAAATGCCGAACCAATGGTCAGAAGACTCTTACGGAAAAAAGGTCGGTCCTTCTTGACCTTCCAGATGACATTAAGAGTTGATTCTAAAGCGCGGAATATACTTGCCGCACCCCAGAGAAAACCGAGTAAACCAGCGATTGCAATAACAATTGAATTCTGCTTTATCAATGAAATATTATTGATAATCTCATTAATATTGACTGGAAATGCTTGTTTTAGATAAGGCATGATCTTATCGATGATACCCTCTGAAGAACCCATGATAAAGACTGAGAGCGAAATGAGACCGAGGAGAAGAGGGAAGAGGCTAAAGGTAGTTGCATGCACCAGTGCAGAAGCAAGGAGGGAACACCGGTCAGTACTGAATTTCTTGTATGCTTTTTTGAAATACCAAGAAAACTGCATCACAATTTCTTCTGATAAACGATATCACCGTTGACCATGGTCATCAATATTTTGATCCGGTCCATATTGGTCTGGGTGAATAGGTTATTGTCAATCACCACGAGGTCAGCGAGAAAACCCTTTTCAATAATCCCTTTTTTGTTTTCATCAAATGTGGCGTAGGCACCTCCTGCTGTATAGTTCCTAAAAGCAGATTCTGGTTTGAGCCTGCCACACGCAAAGGGATGATGGATGGCACCATGAAAACCAAAGAGCGGATCCAGGGGCATGCAGTCTGAGCCGAATACCAATTTCACTCCAGCGTCTGATATTTGTTTAAAACAATTCATGGTTTTGTATCTATTGCCAAGATACCGTTCGTACATATTACCGGGTCTTTGCCATTTTCTCGCGAAATTTGGCTGCATAGAACAAATCAAGTCGAGGTCAGCGATATCCTTAATCAAAGATTGATTAAGGATTTCGAGATGTTCAAGCCGGTGGCGTAATGGATTCTGCGTTCTGGTGATGATTTTTTTCAAAACTTCCAGGGCTTGGGCAGTAGCGCGGTCGCCGATCGTGTGGATCATAAGCTGGATATCATGTTTCTTTGCAGCACTAGCTATCTGTTCAAGTTTCTGTCGGTTTATTAGAATCTTGCCATATCTTCTGGTTCGTACATAAGGATTGGTTAACGCCGCGGTTTTGGCCCCGATTGAGCCATCGAGGAAGATTTTTATGCCGGAGAATCTCAAGAAATCATCACCCAAACCAGATGAGAGTCCGGCGTTCTGAATATCTTTGAAATGCTTAAGTAAAATATAGACAGAAAACCTTAGTTTCAAACCACGGTTTCTGTTGATGATCTGTAACAGGCGGAAACGCCGGATATCTATTATTTCATGGACTGATGTTATCCCTTTTTTCAGTGCTTCAGAAGTACCCAGTTTCAAAGCTTTTTGGAGCATTGTTTTATCAGGTTTGAAAATGTCATTCAAATTAAGGGCAATATCTTCATAAAGGTGACCGTTTTTTCTATCCACGGTGTGCCATTTATTCGATATACAGCTCAGTCCACGGGAATTGACTACGGCAAAGTGACCGCAGATACGGCGCATGATAATCGGTTTCTCTTTTGATATTTTGTCGAGCGTGTACCGGTTCAGGTTTTCTAATTCGAATGAAGACCAATTGCTTTCGTCCCAGTTAGAAGCAAAGATGACCTTTTTGCCTTTAGTCAGCCCGGCGCGAAGTTTTTCAAGACAGTCATTCAAAGACTTGCATTTTTCAAGGTTAATGCGTTGGCGTTCAATGCCCAAAGAAATGAGATGGGTGTGGCTATCAATGAAGCCGGGAATAACATAGTTTCCTTTCAGGTCATACTGTTTTATTGTACGTGGCAGTTTAGGTTTTTTCGTGTAGATTTTTTCTATTATGCCGTTTCTGATCTGAATTGCCTGGATTTTTTTGTGCGGCTTGCGAAAATCAAAGAAATGTGCATTATACAACAGGATCGATTTCACCCTGGGGCTACCCGATTACAATAGGTTCTTCAGGATATTTGAAATCCATGGGGTGTGGTCGCAAAAGCGCACTGCCAATAGTGATTGTTCCCACACGACCAGTTATCATGGTCAGTATTATCACCAGTTTGCTGATCCATGAAAGATCATATGAAAAACTGCAGAAGGGATTCAAGGTTGAACCTAAAGAAAGTCCAACTGTTACCAAAGCTGAAAAGATCTCAAAAAGAGCTTTAAGGGGTCGTGGATTGTCAAAAAGCATGATTAAGGTGAACGAAAAGATGATAACAAAGATGGCTATGCCAACAATGACGAAGGACCTAAAAGCCTGCTCAATAGGTATCCTTTTCCGATGTGTGGAGATATCACCGTGGCGACCCAGGAGCAATTCCTTTATCCATTTGCAGAGCAAGGCAAAGGTTGTTGTTTTAATACCGCCACCAGTACCTCCAGGAGAAGCACCGACGAACATGAAGAGCATAAACATAAAAAGGGTGATTGGTGAAAACATTGATATGCTAAAGGTGTTGAATCCGGCAGTTCTTGGCGTAACTGCCTGAAAAAATGAAAGGAGGACCTTTTCAGTAAATGTATATCCCTGCAATGCATGGTGGCCTTCACGTACAAGAATGAATATTGTGCCAAAAACAATAAAGGCTAGTGTTGTTCTTATCACAATAGTAGTGTGTAAGGACAAACGTTTCTTGGTTCTTTTTACAAATGTCGTGAAAACATCAGAGATGACAATAAAACCCAGTCCACCAATAATAAACAATGCAGCCGCAGTAAGCGGTACACCGGTTGAACTTGAAAAAAGACTCATGTTTTCTGAAAAACTCGAGAAGCCGGCATTGCAGAAGGCAGATACCGCGTGAAAAAATGCGTGGCCCAAAGCAGCAAGAGGGCTGAATTTCTTCAAGAAAAAGATGTACAAGAATATGGTGCCAGTTAGTTCTAGAGCAATGGTTATTCGAAATACGCGCCAGGCAAAACGTTTCAGGTTTTCAAAAGAAAGGACATTAATCGATTCCTTGAAGAGAACTCGATCACGCAAGGATATTTTTCTGCCGAGAAAAAAGAAGAAGGTTGTCGAAAGGGTCATGTAACCAAGACCACCGATTTGAATAAGCGTAAGGATAATACATTTCCCGAATAAGGTAAAGTCAAGTGCTGTATTCTTGACGATCAAGCCGGTGACACATAGACCGGACGAGGCGGTAAATAGTGCGTCAATGACTGAAATACCATTGGTTGTAGAAAATGGCAGCAGCAGCAGTAGTGTGCCAATACTGATAATGCCAAGATAGCCAAAAATCAAAAGACGTGGCGCATTTATTTCTTTAGAAAATTTCATTAAATTAGTGTATTCTTTTTCAAATGATTGTCAAGATGCCTGAAAGAGCTACGAATACTTTTTCCCAGCCCTTTAATTTTCTATTCAAGTAATCTGGTTTGTTTGAAAGATTTCCTGGTGACCTTCACTTTTTTTGATGCTTGTTGAGCGAGACGATCTGCAGCTTTATTATCAGCACGTGGCACCAGGACAAATGAGATTTTTTCAAGCTGTTCCTGCAATCGCCGGACTCTTTTTATCTGGTGGCCAATATGCGGTTTTCGTACTCGGTACTGACCAGTTATCTGTTTGTAGACGAGTTCCGAATCGAGTTTTATTGTGCAGGATTTTTTTTCAGATTTGATCAACCACCTCAATGCGTGAATGACTGCTTCATATTCGGCGACGTTGTTTGTTGTTATGCCGATGTAGCGCGAAATCTCTTCAATTGGTTTTGATGTATCGTCGCTCGCGAAAACCGCAACGCCGATGCCGGCAGGTCCAGGATTGCCGCGCGATGACCCATCTACATACACAACTAGGGGATGGATAGACTGCGTAGCCATCAGGGTTCGTCTGCTTTCTTAATTGTTTTTGTCGGGGTCAGTGTATATTAGTATGCGGCCACAGCTACCACACAAAAGCAGTTCGTTTCTCTTCTTGAGTTCATTGAGAAACTGGGGTGTGAGATTGGCAAAGCATCCAGTGCATGTTTCATCATGGATCAAACAGACCGCATTGCCACGAACCTTCTTTATTTTATTGTACTGCTCGCTAATATCCTTGGGGAGTTTACCGAAATGAGTATCGAAATCAGCTTTTAGTTTGGCTAGATGTTCGATCAATTCTTCATTATGCTTATGGGCGTTGTCGATCTCCTCGCTCTTCTTGCGGATCAAGTCCTTGGTTTCAGATTCAAACTGTTCCACGGATTTCTTCAGTTGTTCTTCCTCTTCCAGGAGTTTTATCATTTCGTCTTCGGTTTTCTCATTTTCCTTTTTCAAAAAATCAACTTCATTAAGGAGTGCGCGATATTCTTCATTGGTTTTAACAGCAAAGGTCTGGTTGTTGAGTTTAGTTGTTTTACTTTCGTTTCCAGCAATATCGCCTTCTTTGATCTTATAGACCTTGCGGATCTCTTGGATGCGATTTATTCTCTCATCGAGTGCGTTGCCGGCTTCTTTTTTTTCTTTTTCTAAATCTTCAATTTTAGCGGGGATTAGTTCTATTCCGGATATCGTATCCTTTATTTCATCATCGAGTCTCTGAATGGTTATGAGGATATCCAGTATGTTTTCCATTGATCTTTTCCTTGTGATGGGTTTTTCTCGCCAAGACAGCCTCGATGGGAAAACATGGGCGGTACCCGACTTGAACGGGTGGCCTCCTGCATGTCAAGCAGACGCTCTAACCAAGGCTGAGCTAACCGCCCATATAATTGCATTTGTTATTTTATGTATAATCATAGACAAGTCAAGATATAATTGCAGAAACTTGGATACATCTTTGTCCCTTGATTTTGAATTTATCAAAGGAACTTCTCGATGCGTCCCTCTTCTGTGGGATTTACTCGAAGAGCAAAGAGTTACTGTAAATGTCTCTTAAACAATCTGTCCAAGTTTCCAATAATTGATATTTTCTTGATAGCGTTGAAAGAGGGCGGTCAATGACATTATTGACTTCAGTGCAAAACGCATTATAATTTGCTATGAAGGAAAAGGTCAAGCGGGAAATAGTAACCTGGATAATCGTTATTGCGGTAGTCTTGATTCTCAGAGCATTTTTCGTGCAGGCATATGTAATACCCACACCCTCGATGGAGAAAACTTTGTTGGTGGGTGATGCTTTGCTCGTCAACCGCTTTATCTACGGTGTCAAAATCCCGGTTCCATTTTCAGTTCATCAAATCCCGTTAATTCCAGGAAGATTGCCCCGGCGTGGTGAAATTGTCGTTTTCCAATATCCTTATGAGAAACGGGATTTTGTAAAGCGTTGTATTGCCATTGAACGTGATACTGTGCAGCTCATCAATAAGGTTTTGTATATTAACGGAGAAGAGATATCAGAGCCTTATACCCGGCACGCGGATTATCATGTGTATGAGCCGGTTAACCTGGACCGCATGCTCTATCAGAGGACATGGGAGCAAGCTAAGCTCTATGACATTTTGAACGTTCACGTAAGGGACAATTTCGGCCCCGTCGTAGTGCCTGACGACTATGTTTTTGTCATGGGTGACAACCGCGATAATTCAATGGACTCAAGGTTCTGGGGACCTTTGCACAAGAAGAATCTAAAGGGCAAGCCGCTTTTCATTTACTTTTCTTTTGATCTGGGTCGTGAAGCCAAGTCACTTTTTGATATCATGAAGATCTGGCAGTGGAAGTCGATCAGGCTTATGAGGATTGGCCGGGTCGCTTAGCATATCCATGCTCATTCAAGGTTGACAATTTTTTTATATGCATTATAATAAATAGAGAGAACAGAGGATGTTAAAATAGGTTTAAGTCTATATAAATATAGATTTATTTATATTTCGATGAAGAAAAAAATAATATCATGTCGTAAAAATCAAAAGGGGAGACAATGAAAAAAATCATTATTCTATTACTGGTTTGTGTAAGCATTGTACTGAGCCAGGATATGATAGTAAGGGTCTATGCATCTACATGGAAAGACCTGGAAAAGGTTTCGCCAAAGTATGATTTAGATATTGCGGGAGCACGTGCTGGCGAGTATTATGATATTGTTGCTGATCACAATGTCTTGATGCGGATAAAAGGATCAGGCTTGCCTTATGAAATAATCGTCTTCAGTATTGCTCATATTAAAGAGCAGGTGCGGGCTGATTATTTATCTTATACTGAGGTCAATGATAGTTTGCAGCAGATGGTTCAGAACTACCCCTCGATCTGTAAACTGGATTCTTTGCCGATCCCGACTTATCAAGGGAACTGGATGTACGGTGTCAAAATATCTGATAATGTCTACGTTGAAGAAGACGATGAGCCCGGTTTCTTGATCGATGGTCTCCATCATTCGCGCGAATGGGCTTGTATTCCCACGGTACTGTTTTTCGCAGATTCCATGCTTAGCGCATACGGTACTGTAGGCAATATTACCGATATTATTGACAATACAGAACTGTACTGCTTCCCGATAATAAATGCTGATGGTTACTTATACGATTATCCGTCAGCCAATTGGTGGCGCAAGAACCGCGAACCCTTTGGCGGCAGCATTGGGACTGACCCGAACCGCAATTATGCGGGGTGCACTGATGAACTTGAAGGCGAGTGGGGTGCAGTAGATCATGGTAAGGCGAGTCACCGACCAGCTGATATCCTTTTTGTCGGTGCCTATGCAAACTCAGGTGATGAAACCAGGGCCTTGACACTTTATGTAGAGGATCATTTCTGTAATGCAAATATGAGCTATCACAGCTATGGTGAAATGCTCATGTGGCCATGGGGTTGGAAAGCTGAACATTCACCTGACTCAGCCCTCTACAACCATTTTGGTAATAACGCGGCAGATTTAATACAGCGATTAGGAGGTGGATACTATGACCGTGGTCCTATAGCGATAACTATATATCCAGTCAGTGGTTCGTCTGTGGACTGGTTTTATGGTTGGTCGCGATATGTTGAAGGTGTATCAAACCTATCGTTTATTGTGGAACTGGGTACGTCATTTTATCAACCTGTGAGTCAGCTCGACCATATTATTCATCAGAATTTCAAAGCACTTGAATATCTTGCCGGGATATGCGATTCTATTGTGCTATTAGTGAGAACCGTGGTACCTTCGCCGAGCATTTATCCGTTGGGTACAGTGGGTGAGGATTTCACGATCTATTGGCATGCCAAGAACCCTGTTTATAATGAGCCTTTGCAATGGGAACTTGTTGAATTATCCAACCCTTCGATTATTGAAGATGACCTTGAATCGGGCACGGGCCGCTGGGTGCTTAATGGGTTTACCCTGAGCACGAACCAGGCCCATTCTGGTACGCACAGTTTCTTTTCTGGAAATATAGATGATATGAATTACGCTGCCCATACCACGCACCCCTATATTGTGCAGACCGGTGATTCACTTACTTTCTGGTGCCGCTATAACCTTGAAACTAATTATGATGTTGCAGTCGTTGAGGTTTCTGAGAATACAAAAAACTGGTTCAACCTTGATACAACTCGGTTCAACGGTAATCAAAGTTCCTGGGTGAGAAAAGCATATTCATTGAATAACTGGGTCGGCAAGTCTGTCTATTTCAGGTTCCGCTCTATGACTGATGGCAATACTTTGTCTGGTGGGTTTTATGTTGACGATATCTTCCCAGTTTGCTTATTTGCTAACGTTAATACAGTTTCTTCGAGTATTACTGATACATCTTACTCGTTTACTGGACATGCTGAGGGTGAGTTTTATTACTATGTTAAGGGATATAACAATGCCTGGGCCTGGGGTGATTATTCCTGTTTAGAAAGGGCTGATGTGGTCGTTGGTATTGCTGAGACGCCGGATTTCGAGATTCGCTCTACGATACCGAGTCTATCAGTATCCCCAAATCCGTTTCGGGAGATTACGAATCTCAAATTCCAAATCCCAAGTTCCAAGAGCCAAAGCACATTGGGTATTTATGATGTGAGTGGTAAAATAATCAGATCTTTTGATCTGTCTTCTGGCTTCTTGCCTCTTGCTTCTACTATCTCCTGGGATTCGCGTGATGATTTGGGTCGTCGTGTACCTGCGGGTGTGTATTTTGTCCGTTTTAAGACGGATGGTTATCAGAAAACAGAGAAGGCTGTTCTTTTGAAATAATGGAAAATAGGTTTGGGTTAGGCCCGCCCGCCTTGCGGAGCGAGGCCGGGGATGCTAGATATTATT
>JAUWGT010000171.1 GCA_030606265.1 Candidatus Stahliibacteriota bacterium
ATCCCTTATAGACCTGTGCTTCATAGTCAGGATCAGGATCGTAATTTGTTGCACGACTGATCGTAATGTTTACACCACTCGTGGCTTGCGACCAACCTGAATCAAGGTCGAGTTCGAAATCACCATTAGTTAAAAGAACACCTGCATTAACGATCGCGCCACTAAGCAATATGATAATTATGTATTTCATAGAACCTCCTTTTATGTATATTGTACCAAAATATTATAATAAAGTAGGGTATGATGTCAATAGCTGCGAATGCTGAGTCCTCTCCACTTTTTTAGAACCTCAATCTGTCATTGCTCGCCCCGTCGTATTTTGAGGTTCAGAACATCTGAACTTCTTAGCTTCATAAGTTCAAGTGTAATCATCCGGTTTACCTTCGTATCATTATCCAACTTGCTGTAGTTCTGAGTTATATGTCGAAGGGACTGGATAATTCAAAGAGTGTCATCATCCGGTTTAACCGGATGATCCAGGAAAAAAGATAGCATTGATTTCTGGATTGCCCGATCCCCCTGATCTAGTCAGAGGACAGGCGAGCCAGGCAATGACCCCGTATAACTTCGTTTAACGGGGCAGGCATAAGGGGGAGTAGGGCGTTTACGCCCGTCGTATTTTTTGAAGTTCTTGGCTCAGAACTTCTGAACTTCTCAGCTTCATAACTTCATCTTCTCCCAGTTAACTAAAGGTTGTACCTGAAGGACAGTCTTTTTTGACTTTTGCACCAGGAGTAATGATACAGTTTTTGCCTATTTTAGTATTGGATTGTACGCTCGCCTTTTTACCGATAACGGTTATGCCGCTGAACAAATGTTTCGGAAAAACTTTATTAGGCACAACTTTTCCCAAACCCAATACTGCAGACGCGCCGATTCGTACAGCTTTATCAATGATGCATTTTTCAATAACTGCATTTGATCTTACGATCGAATCGTGAAAAATTATTGAATCAACTACTCTGGCATTTTTGTGGACGTGTACGCCAGGCGATAGAATCGAGTTTATTATTTGCCCCTCAATAACACAACCGCGTGCGATCATAGAATTATAAACTTCAGACCGGCGGCTTAGATAAGCTGAGGGTCGATCACCGATTTCGCCCTTAACTGAGCAATTGGTTTTGACCTGCCACGTCTTCAGGTCAAAACCGGATCGGCGGTTTAATAGATTCATGTTTGCTTGCCAATATGCATCGATCGTCCCAACATCCCTCCAGTAACCAGCGAAAACAAATCCATAAACCCGTTTCTTTCTTAGTAATATCGGAATGATATCCTTTGCAAAATCAATGCCGCCTTTCTGTGCAGCAAGTTGCAGAGCGCGTACCAGTACATCCTTCTTAAAAACGTATACGCCCATTGAGGCGAGGTCGGATTTTGGTTTGACTGGTTTTTCCACCCACTCCGTGATCCTGCCGGTATTGCTGATCGCAGCAATGCCAAAGTGGTGTCTTTGTTTTTTTGGCACGCTAATAAGACACACTGTAGCATGAGCTTGCCGCTGAATGTGAAAATCGATTAATTGTTTATAATCCATATTATAAATATGGTCGCCCGATACAACCAGGACCAACTCAGGAGAAAAGTCTTCAATGAATTCAAGGTTTTGATAAACTGCGTCTGAAGTACCTTTGTACCAATCAGACATTTCTTCACCAGTCTTGGGTGGGAGAATTTCAACCAACCTGGTACGTCCATATAAATCCCACGGTTTGCCATTTTCAATATGAGCCATTAATGAATGCGGTTTATATTGAGTTAAGACGCCGACTACACCAATATTGGAATTGGCGATATTGCTCATTGTGAAATCAAAGATCCGGTAGATTCCCCCGAACGGGATTGCCGGCTTGGCGCGTTCACGTGCTAAGATATTGAGTCTGGAACCTACGCCACCTGCAAGAAGCATGGCTACGATATCTTTTTTCATATCACCGTACTCCCGGGTTGGATGTGTTTGGCTTTGATGCATGCCGCAGGGTAGATCACAGTATTCGCGCCGATCCTAGTATGTTTTGGGATAGAAGAATTCTTGCCCAAAATTGTTATGCCCGAATTTAACAGTTTATCGAATTGTCTTGAAGATATTGTTTTACCAAATCCACCGATCACACTTTGCGCACCGATCCTGGAGTCTTTGTCGCAGATTACCTTTCTTAATCGGGCTTTGGATCCGATCAGGACATCGTGAAATATAATCGAGTCAGCCACCTCGGCACCGCGCGCAACATGGACCCCAGGTGAAAGAATTGAATTCTTTACTTTACCTTCAATTCTGCATTCATCACTGATAATTGAATTGGTCACCGCGCCAGTTATGTACGCAGGTGTCCGATCCCGGTACCTACAGCGTTCAAGTAGGTTGGTGCGTATCTGCCATTTGTACAAGTTGATTTTACGCTTGAGTAAATCCATATTTGTTTCATAGTATGACTTGATGGTGCGCGCATATGCCCAGTAGCCTTGGAAAACATAGGCGAATGATCTGCTGTGATCAATGATCTTTGGGATAATGTCGCGACCGAATTCATGTGATGACTCAATTGCATTATCTTTTAATATATCAAGAATGAATTCCGTTCTGAAAACATACAAAGTCATAGAGACTAAATCAGAAGGTGGTGAGCTTGGTTTTTCCAAATATCTGACGAGTTGTTTTTTCTTGTTGATAATCCCGTAGCCAAATCTATGACTTCTTGTTTTCATTTTTGTAAAGCATATTGTAGCATCAGCTTTATTTCTCAGGTGGAAGTTAATCAGGGGCTTGTAGTCCATGCGGTATATGTGATCTGCTGCTGCTACCAGGATATGTTCGGGTCTAAATTCTTTAATATAATCAGTGTTCTGATAGACTGCATCAGCTGTACCTTGATACCAGTCAGAACCTTTGAGCCCTATGTATGGCGTCAGCATCCTGATCCCTCTTTTGCGACCCATGAAATCCCAGTGTTCTCCAGTGCCAATGTGGCGTACTAAGCCGTGGGGTCGATACTGTGATAAAATACCGACATTATCTATGCCTGAGTGCATTAGATTACTCAGGACGAAATCAATAATTCGGTATATGCCAAAAATGGGCATGGCTGCTTTCGCCCGTGTTTCGGCAAGGCAGAGCAGTTCATCAACCCTCGCACCAGCAAGGACAAGAGCGAGGATATTATTCATGGGATATTATAGAAAAGATAGGAAGTAAGTCAATATGATTGGGACATCAGACAATCAGGACATCAGAGGGAAGGATATCAGAAGATTAGGGTATCAGAAAATATTTTACCTGGTACTCTGGTATCCTGATTTCCTGATAACCTAACTTGTAGCTACCCAATCGTTCTTGTCGTTATCCAACTTGCCTTCGTGTCATCATCCGGTTTACTGTAGTCCTGAGTTGTATGTCGAAGGGACCGGATGATCCAGGAATGACGAGGGTGGTCTTACCGTCCCTGGTCATTGCGAGTCCCGCATTCCTATTCATTATTAGCAATATGAAGCGGGATGTGGCAATCTCTGGGGTATTTGTATTACTCTGGATTGCCCGATCGAGTCGGGCAATGACAGAGGGGGGAGTCGGGCAATGACAACGGGGGAAACCAGAGAATGACCCCGTACAACTTCGTTTTAGGGGACAGGCATAAGGGGGATGTGTCAATATGAGTTGTTTATAAAAAGACTTCGTTGTTCGGTTTCGAAATGCGATTCTTTTGTCGATTATCGTTGTCGTCTAACGAAAACGATTTACGATACCGTGGCGTTTATCCCAACCGCAACCGCCAACGATTTATTATCCTATCGTTTCCTTTGCGATATTTTCTTTCTCTTCAACCGGGGTACTGCATATTACATTGATAACCTGTGCATCCCGGAAATAACGTTCAACTGGGTAATCCTTCATATACCCATAACCACCGTAGATCTGAATGGACTGGGTGGTAATTTCGACTGCTGACTCTCCGGCATAATACTTTGCCATTGATGCTGCCTGCGAGAAATTCTCATTGGCATCACGTTTCATTGCTGCGTCATAGGTTAGTAATCGAACCGCTTCAATTCTTGTTATCGCATCGGCAATTTTTTCTCTAATCATGCCAAAATTGATAATCGCTTGGTTGAATTGAACCCTTTCTTTGGCATATTTGATTGCGTTATCAAGCGCACCTTGAGCAATACCC
>JAUWGT010000126.1 GCA_030606265.1 Candidatus Stahliibacteriota bacterium
AGATCATTCAAATCACCATACGTGTAGATCGAACCTGATGTATTATCACCGCAGTCATTAAAATACACCTTTGCTTTCATGGCAATGCCATCACGAGGCGAAGACGCATGTGGTGAATCATCACCAGTCAGTGTACCGACTGTATGTGTACCATGATACGAACCGCCATCACCAAACACAATCAGCGACGACGCGCCTGAATCATAGGCAACAATGGCATTATGCGAAGGATAATATCCCCACGTGCCTATTGCTGAACTTCCAGAGCGATGCATATAATGACTCGTATTAATACCCGAGTCTGTATTATTGACGATCTCTCCCTCGCCACGAATGCCCTTATCCCAGATATTGCGAACCCCGAACTGTGCATCCTGGACAATCCACTGCACATTATTATTATGTGTTACTGGCTGAATATACGGCTCGATCCAATAAATACCAGGGATACGCGCCAAAGTATTAACATGTTCCTGACTAACCATACCATGGATCATCTTATTAATACCATTGTCCGTAACTTCAAATTGCGTACGACCAGTAATACCCTCGACCTCAGCCAAAACAGCACTGATATCCGCATCCATAAACATTAGTATTGTAACCCGATGTTCATTACCAACACGTTTAAACAAACCAGATACCTTGTACGCCGGCTGATACTTACCAACCCATGCCACTGACAAAGCCGCACGCACCTTCTCAACATCACTCATATCTTCAATACTACAGACAAAACCATAATGCGGTACATAGAAATGAATGACCACACCATTACTATTCAACCAGGACTTCTGCGTTTCATATACCGCACCTTTAAACTGCACAATATAATATGCAGATTCATCAGGACGATACTGCATTTCAATTGGCAGATTCGGTTCGCCGGCCTTGCCTAAAACCTTAGTATCAAATGATATGCCATTGGAAAATGTTATCTTACCTGCATTGCCATATACCATCGGTATGAACACACCATGGTTTTCCTGGTCAATACACGGCACTACATCACTCTGCACAATCGGAGCATTTATAGATTGCTTCTGGTTATTGTATAGAGGGATTGGATTTGTCTTCCTTATTAGTGTCGTCGCTGCCGCATTAAGAAAAACAGCAAGCACTAATATACCTACTCCTAGTTTCTTCATAATGCCTCCCCTTATATTTAACTTACAAACTGACCATAAAGACTTAAGTTTATACTATACTATATTTTAACAATATATTCTGATTTGTCAATATGCTATGTAAGGAACAATACAATTGATGCAGATGTAATAAGGGTCGGTTCATTTCAAGATTGTACAGGCTCTACTTTACAAACTCTGCGATCAGTGTCCTACCTCTTACCTCTTTTATTATCATATCGCTCAAAACACCAGGTGCGATTTCCTTATCAACAATAACTTCAATATTACCGCGGGTTTTACCCCTTGTCGCGTTATGCCGAGCCGGACCTTCAAAAAGGACTTCATACTTCTGACCGAGCATCTGCCTTGCCTTATTGACTGTTATCGTGTTCTGAATACTGATTATTCTCTTTAACCGATCTTTGATCACCTGTTCAGACAAAGATTCATACTTAAATGCCTGGGTACCTTGTCTTGGTGAATACCGATACAAGTAGGCATTATCAAACTCTATCTCAGTCATCATGCCAATTGTTTCCTGGAATTCCTCTTCTGTCTCTGAAGGAAAACCCACAATTATGTCGGTCGTAATTGTTGCATCCGGTATGTTTTGTCTTATTCTCTGAACGAGCTCCTGAAAATATTTCTTAGTGTACTTGCGGTTCATTAAACGCAGTATTCGATCACAACCTGATTGAAGTGGCAAATGAAACCACTCACATATCTTGTCGTTTTCCTTGACTGCATTAATAGTCGTTTCATCCAAATCTTTAGGATGGGAAGTCAGGAAACGAAGTCTCACTAATCCAGGGGTTTGAGAAACCATGTTTAACAAACCGGAAAAATCCACATTACCGTACGAGTAGGCATTGACATTCTGTCCCAAAAGGGTAATGTCCTTGATATCACTGCGCGCCATATTTTGTATCTCGCTCATTATCTCAAGAGCAGGTCTGGAGCGCACTCTTCCTCTAACATAGGGTACAATACAGTAGGTGCAGAAGTTATCACACCCACGCATGATCGACACGAAATCAGTTATGCCTGATCGATTTGGAAAGATATCGCCATAGACCTCATCGCTTAACTTCGTTTCAATAATCCTTGTTTTGGTATCAAATATCTGATCAAGAAACTCGGCGATTTTTCGGTACGAGTCAGGTCCCAATAGCAGATCAACGAACGGAAATCTTATAGCAATATCATCTGCTATACGTTTAGCCATACAACCTACTACGACAACTTTTCGATCAGGTTTATCAGCCCATTTTTTTAGTGATGATATGTGCCCTAGGGCACGTCGTTCTGCATGTTCCCTTACTGAACACGTATTTATGATATAAATATCCGCGCAACAAGGGTCTTGAATACATTTGTAATCGTTGTTTTCCAGGATAGCAGTTATTATTGACGAATCATTCTTATTCATCTGACAACCGAATGTTTTAATATAGAATGAAGGCTTCTTTTGGGTATGTCGACTTTGCTCACTTTCCTCAGTGTAAATTCTTGTCTTTGAATTTGTTGACATTTATGTCAGTCTATTTGATACCACCAAATACCGTATTAAGCTCATCAAGGGTTTTAACCACGTTAAAAGATTTCTGTTCATTAAGTGTCAAGACGGGAAATAATTCATCCTCGATCCTTGACATCATTTCATCAATTTCATTGTCTGTCCTGCCAAGGTTAATTCGATATTTTCTTAGATCAGAAGAAAAGCCATCTTCTTCAAGCTTTTTCCTGAAAAGTACAAGGACTTCTTTGTCCTTAAAATTGAACTTCTCTCTCAAAAGATAACCTAAATCATAAAAATCCCTTGCTGCGATAACCTTTCTTGTAGCAGCCGCTCTAAGTTTTTCGGCAACCAATTCATTCAACGGAAGACAATTTACCAATCCAGCATCAAAAAGAGGTTCTTTTGTAAAAGGATGAAGAAATTTATGATTAACTTTTTTTCTAACTACAGGCAAAAGGGGATTGAACCTCATGCCGATCTCAAGCTTTATCGATTCCTTCTTGCTTAGTACGGCAGAATTATAGTCAAGATAATAAATATATTGAGTTGATTCCCTGTGTCCTACTTTATCCAAATCCTTTATACTCATGCCATATTTTTCAAGAAAAGACCTGATTAACTTTTTTATCGGCTTTATGGCATTTCTCCTTGCTGCTCTCGTTGACTTATTACCAAACAGTTTAAGTGTGAAATCCAAATCCTCGCTCAGACGATAATATGAATAATAAATCTTACTCAAGCAAGTACCGCCCTTAAACACCAAATCCATACTTAATTCATTTATGTCCGAAACCACGCTACTAATGTAATAATCTTTTTCAAGAAGTCTTAAAGGAAAGCCTGTTTGCGCAGATGTTCTCTCCAAAACTTTCAGAAATTCATCTTTATTGCTATGCAACATTTTCAATTACCTTCCACGTCGTATTTATTTTTCCTTTTCTTGATTTTGAGGGATAAAGCGTAACAAGGGATGTCTTTCTTACGGTCTCAAGCAAAGGCTCAAGTCTCTTATAATTAATGCCTGCCTTTTCCAAAACAAAACCTATCCTTTTTCGAGTTGAAATATTAGGAAATTTAACAGCATATTTAATCAATTTACTAATATTTACCTTACGATTTTTTGCCTGTTCTTTTAATATCTCAAATGCTGTATTCAATCCACCGACAGACCCTGAAAAATAGAACATATCAACAAGAGTCCTTTCTTTGTCGCTTACAATAACCTCGGTATCCTTTATTTTTATTTTTCCAAGCCCATACATCCTTTGCAAAGGTATCTTGACCATCCTAAACCTCATGCTGCCTATTGTTTTTTCACGCTGCAAAGACGTATTAAGGATATACATTGTCTGAAAAATCTGGTCTGTGAAGCCATAATAGTTATACATAATTGAATACCCTACGTAGTAATTGCCTTTTGGAAAGAAAACAGGCGGCACAAGGAACTCGTTTATACTACTTCCTGCCGGACCTGATTCAAGCGGCGAATAAAAATAAACCCCTCTTTTAATAGTAGTCAGTATGCCTTTTTTCTTGAGCCTAAAAAGTATTTTTTCCCTTACTCTTCGCGGAAATCTGAAGTATTTGTTGAACTGCTCCTGCGTTATTAATGAAGCTTTTTCATAGGCAAGCCTTGCTATAACTTCCCTTTCCCTGGGACTGATGTATTGCATTGTATTATTTTTCATCATCTTTCCTCTTTGTGGAAATATCGTAAATTTTCATACAACACAGATTTTATTCATTTTTTGGGTTTTGTCAAGAACATTACAATTCTTGGTTCATCTGACAGCCAAAGGTCCTAATATAGAATGAATACTTTTTTTTGGTACTTCGGCTTTGCTCAGTATAAACTCTTGTCTTTGATTTTGTTGACATTTATGAATTTTCTTCTGTTCAAATATGCCGCTGACGGGTCCCTTTCAATTTTACTTCTTTCATCTCCATGGCCCAGATGCTTCCCATTGTTTACTAAACTCTTGTCCTCTGTGAATCGCATTGAGCGGGTTAATGAGAAATTTCTCTATCTCTCTGGCCGTTGTACATAATTTTGCTGGCGCATTTTCAATATCTCCCTTCTGTAAAAAGGCTTTCCATAACACCTGACGGTCGGACTTTTCATTATAGATTTCTTCAGCGAATAATGGTTTATGCTCTGGCAAAGGGGTTTTACGATGTTTGAAGGTTCTTTTTAACGCTTCGACAATCTCTGTTCCATTGAAACTGTACTGGTGCATCATGAGCAATATATCGTAAAAGTCCTTCATGCGGCTATTTAGTAGACCGAGTTTAACCATGGCTTCGAACTTCTCACTAATCACACTTTCAGCTGGGTATCCTTTAAGATGAGGCTTAGGAAAATCCAAAATAACGGGGTAATCAATAGCTGTTGGCTCTGGGTAAATAACGTCGCCAAATCCAATATCAACCTGCATGGTAATGCGTGCTCGCCCTAAAAACCCGCGGAATTTTACCCGAATACCTTCATAGTCTGCGTCCTCTTTTATTCTCTGTCCCTTGATCGTGCTGGGGTCGAATATAATACCATCCTGAATCACATCTATATTGCAAACATCTTTGATAACTTTTTCCATAGCGGTTATTTGATTGTCATAGCGTGCCAAAAGGTCTATATCAAGGGTCGTTCGTCTACCAGGAACCCGCCATACCACAAACATCAGCGCACCTTTCAAAATGAATTTATCGGCGTATTCCGACCGACTAAGCCGGTAAAGGAATCTTTCTATTCCATAGTATTGCAGAAGCTCTGAAAAGGAGCGATTATTTTCTTTTGATTTACTCTTGAGTCGGTCTCGAATCGAGGCTTCTATATTCTTGATATCCTTTTTCATAGCATGGCTTCCAATATCGGCTTCATGATGCTGTCAACACGACAAATCTTGGCGTACTGCATAATCTTTTGTGGCTTTGTGCCTTTCTCCGCTACGGCGACCTTGAGGGCTTCCCGAGCGACATTCATTCCTATTCTATTGCGAAACTTGAAACAATCGGCAATGGTCTTAGCAAGACTGTAGATTCTGATTTCGTGCCCGTCGAGTTTATGTTCATCTATCCCTGATTTCCAAGCATTTTGAGCAAAGCGGTAAAACCTGACTGGTGGATATTCGATCTTATATGCATGGCTACCCTGGGGTATGGCAATATCCACATATTTGGGAATCTCATTAGTTGCTTCGTAAAATGAAAGTGCAGAAAGAAGGCAAATAACACCATGTGGTGCCTGAAGCGATGCAATAACCAAATCAGGATGAGAACCTGGTTCATAATCAACTATGCGATAAAGACCCCTGACAACTCTTTCGACCTTACCATCTTTTCTAAGGACAACGAGTGAATCCGAGTGGAATCCCGCCTTCAGTATATCCGAAAATCTGACCACACCACCTTGTTTATGGAAAAAATCCATAAGTTCCTGTATCTTTGCGCCCATAAAACCTCCGTATAAAATATCAATACTTGTAAATAAGTATATATAATTTATACGGTATGTCAATGCAAATATAAAGTCCGCTATGAACACTGAGCGTAGTCGAAGTAGAGGACGGACAACTGTCTACCCTCGGAAGTTTCAACGTAGGAGGGCGATTGCTGAAGTGAGAAATAATGCTGCAGAGTTTACAGTATTTATTTATTGATTCATGCTAACAAGATTTTTAATAAAAGGAATTTTATCTTTGATAATCAGGTCTTTAATCGTATATCGCTCTTTGAGAATATCCGCAAGAATCTGGCTTGCATTTGGAATATCAGTTATATCCTCGAAAAAATTAGGATCTTTGCGGTTATAATGGGAAATCTGACCTCCGTTTGTCCATACAGCTATAGGCGCACCAGTAGCATTACAGTAGCTTTTTAGCTGCTCCTTGCCATCTTTTAGCTTGGGTTTTTTCACCTCGACTATA
>JAUWGT010000097.1 GCA_030606265.1 Candidatus Stahliibacteriota bacterium
GTCCCATTGTAACGCGGATGATCCTCTTGAGATCATCCATTGAATGATAGCCTTCATGTATTTTCTCAATGATCTCTTCTTCAGTAATATCTTCACAACGACAGATGATCTTCATATTCCATTATATTCGAAATATATAGATGGTCAAGAACGTTTATATCGTATTTCACAGATTTTTCACGACTATCCTGCATAATACAATAGAACAGCACAGGGATATTGACAACAGATGATCTGTGCACTATCATAAAGTGGAGGAATATTAAGATATGATGATATTTATTATCGTATGCCAACTGTACAATCCGTCCCTTTCTCTTGGTATATTACTGCCTGACAATGATACGGAAATACGTTTCACATATTTCTATCACATTGAACTTGAGAATAGTTTTATCAAAGGACCGATCGTCCCTGGAATATTCGCAGATTTTTTCTATAAAGATGAATACATGCATTATGCTTCTAATAGCTCAGGCCTACCATTGGCCCTTAGGGCAGGCGGTGGTGGACTGCAATTAAAAGTGAATGCCACACAGAATATTGGGTTTGCTTTTAATCTTGGTTATTATTTCGGCGAATTTCTGTATCCAGTTGTCAAAGATAGCGGCATAGTTATCAGAGAAAGCGTATGGCGCGGATCTCATGGAACCAGTGCTGCCGCATATCTGTTCAAGGATATACGTAGGCTCAGAATCGGATTGAAACTGTATGTAAATTTCATTCCTTTCGGAGCGGAAAAAAGAAATCCATGGTTAGAAAATCAACCACCGTATTTAGACTATGCATCATTGAACAGTTTAGGATTAGGTTTATTAGTTGGTTTAAATTAGGGGGCAAAATGAAGAAATTGTCATTACTTGCGATCTTTATGAGACTTATCTGGGCTGATGGTGGTATGATACCACCACAGGGAGATTATGAAATTTATAGCTCAGACCAGGTTGCCATCATAAAAGTCCTACCAGACTCAGAAGAACTTTCAATTTTGGTAAAAGCGTACTGGGTCAATGATTATAATGGTTTTGCATGGGTTATTCCTTTACCTTACCAGCCTCAGGTCAGTGAAGTAGATGTGGAACTCTTCACTAATTTAGCACATCTCACTGCACCGCTTTATACTGAAGGAGGATGTAGTGGACCATTTGGTACAGGAAGCGGCTTGGGAGATAAATATGGACAAGACTACTATAATGTGGTAAGTTATGATACCATCGGATTTTTAGGTACAGTCCTCATCCATACTAATACTGCTGATTCTCTGATCACCTGGTTAAATAACAACAATTATGTAATCTTTGCTGGTGCTGAGGCAATGTTTGAAGATTACATAAACCGCAACTGGAACTATTTTTTTATTGCTCGTTCTGATACGACCCAACAAAATTCTGATGAGAGTGTTGGCATCAGTTTTAAATTTTCATCAGACACACTTGTTTATCCAATGAAGATCTCTTCGATTTCATCCTTAGGGTCAACCTCGTTATATCTCTATGTCGTTGGTGAACATAAGATGTTCTTTGATAATGCTGAACTTGAGTATGCCAATAAAATTTCTAAAAAAGAGCTGGATGGTATTGAGCAAGAGTATCCTATTCTCCACGAATATATTAAAGAGGGTAGTTATATTACAAAATTAAAAAGAAAGTATACAAACCCTTCTGAGATGTCATCTGATATTTCAATCTATCAATCTCCTGACGATACTGAATATCACAAATTTGCAGAGGACTATTGGTATTCAGGATTCGCTAACAGCATGCTTTTACCATTACTGATCTGCGTTATATTCATAGCCTTTAGTAAATTGAAAAGGAAGAAACACCTATTGTAATTCAAGTATTCAAAACCAAGCCCTTTTTCCTCGTTGACACCTATAGATTCTTGATTATCATAGGATAATGAATACGACACCATCGCAAGCCCGTCGAGAACAAAAACCATATGTCGTCATTGAATGCCCGGAAAAAATCCCCTGCGACCCGTGTGTTGATGCATGTGCTCAGGGCGCGATTTCAATCCCAGGCTCAATAATTGAACTACCTGAGGTCGATTATGAAAAGTGTACCGGGTGCCTATTGTGTATCCCAAAATGTCCTGGACTTGCCATCTTTGTCATCGATGAAACCCCTGAAGATCATTCGATCATCTATATCCCTTATGAGTTATTGCCCAGACCTAAAAAAGGCGACAAAGTTCTTGCGCTTGATCGGGAAGGCAAAGAACAGTGTGAAGTAACGATCATAAAAGTCATTGACTCGCCAAAGTTTGACCACTGCGCAGTAATCGGTTTTTCAGTACCCAAGAACATGGTCAATGATATCCGCTTTATCAAACTTCAATAATACGGTCAGATATTGCAAACACCTACCCCAATCTTAAATCTCAACAGGGTGATCGAGAATTAGGAGTAGGGCGTTTACGCTCACGCCCGCCCCGTTAAATAAACTTTTGGAAGAAACATGGGCATTTCTGTCATGTTATTTAACAGTGCCCGTGTTATTTTGAAGTTTTTAGGCTCAGAAGTTCTGAACTTCCAAACTTCTTAAGTTCATCTTTTTCTGCTATGGATGGTCTGGGCAGGTCACCTGACCGGTCACCGAGTTATATTGATACGGACTACCAGTTACCGGACAAAAGAATTCGTCTCTTGAAAGATCTTCCAAGCCATCGAGACTTGATGGGTATTGCCCATGGTCGATCCGATATATTTGCAGCGACGTCTCAATGCGTCGAATCTGAGACAAACATTGCACGCCCTTACTTCTCTCAATAGGTGTCTTGATAGTTTGATCAGAATCGCCAGTGTATAGAGTAATCGCCACATAGACAATGATCCCTGCAACTACGAGAGAAATCAAGAGGGCAATGACTGCCATACCTTGCGTTCTTTTCTGCTTCATAGGACATTATTATACAACAATTCAAATCCATGTCAACATTTGCTTGGTACGGGACCATACAAGACCCTATCATTCAATGCGCTTTTACCCCTTGACATTTCTTGAGATTTAGCTAAAATAACAGTCTATGGATAAATTGAAAGGCTACAAAACAAAAAGAAATCTAAGGAGGCTTAATGGATCCGATCGCTGATATGTTAACGATCATACGAAATGGATGTCGCGCGAAAAAGATCGAAGTCACTGTTTCTTACTCACGACTGAAGACTGAAATATTGAGGGTCTTGCTTGAAGACGGCTTCATCAACAATTTCACCCTGGATTCCAAGAAAAAGAAGATCACCATCATGCTGAAGTATGCGAAGAATGGTGAGTCGGTAATCAGAAATCTCGAACGCATATCAAAATGTTCACGTCGCGTCTATGTTTCGAAAGCTGAAATCCCCTATGTCTTAGGTGGCTTAGGCACGGCTATCCTGACGACTTCAGCAGGCGTTCTTAGCGACCGAGAAGCCCGGCACAAACGAATTGGTGGAGAAATAATAGCAAATGTCTACTGATAAACATCCGCTTGAATTCACGCAAATCTCTTTACATCAATCCATAGGTGGAAGATAAGATGGCGAAGCAGCGTTTTAGTCCAGTTGCGATACCTGATAAGGTCAAGGTAAGTTTATCGGATCACGTATTCAAAGTACAGGGTCCACTCGGCAATTTGGAAATGAACGTGAATTCAAAGGTTATCGTAGAAATAAAAGATAACGAAATTCTCATAATAAACAGGGAGAATAGCAAAGATTCATCATCCCAGCAAGGAACCACCAGGTCATTGATAAGAAATATGGTAACTGGTGTTATCAAAGAATTCGAGAAAACACTCATCATCCAAGGAACTGGCTATCGCGCTCAGTTGGGTGGCTCAAACCTACAGCTCTTCTTAGGTTTTTCCAAACCAAAAACCGTTATTATGCCCAAACAAATCAAGTGCGAGATAAAAGTGGTTAAGAGTGCAGAAAAAGGAGATCTTACTTACATAACAATAAAAGGGATAAGTAAACAACTTGTTGGTGATGTCGCAGCGGAGATTAGAAAAACAAGAAAACCTGACCCCTACAAACATAAAGGTGTGCGATATGCCAAGGAATTCATCAGGAAAAAGGTTGGTAAACGTGCGATTGTCCAGACCTAAGGAGTTACCGATATGAGACTAGTGGGTCGAGAAAGACGCCGGAGAAGAATTCGCAAGAAGATTTTCGGTACCAAGGAACGACCGAGGCTCTGTGTCTTCCGAAGCAACCAGCACATCTACGCAATGATCATTGATGACAGTCAACAGAAAGTACTCTGCAGCACTTCCTCGGTAGGTGACAAAAGCCTCAAGAAGAAGAAAAAAACCGTGGCAGCCCTGGAATTAGGCGAGAAAATCGGTAAGCTGGCTATACAACATAGTATTAAAGAAGTAGCTTTTGATCGCGCAGGGTATAAATATCATGGTCGTGTTAAAGCAGTAGCCGAAGGAGCCAGAAAAGCTGGCTTGGAATTTTAGAGGAGGTTGAGTGTTAAACAGTTCTGATACATTCATTGAAAAAGTCGTCGAGCTGAAAAGGGTTATCAAAGTAGTCAAGGGTGGCAAGAGACTAAAGCTTTACGCCTGTGTCGTTGTTGGCGATGGTGCCGGAGGCATCGGTGTTGGCCATGCAAAATCAACCGCGGTTGCTGATGCAATCAAAAAAGCAACTGGCATTGCAAGAAAAAGCATGGTCAAGGTAGATGTCACTCGAGGCACAATACTCCATACTGTTAAAGGAAAATTCTCAGCCAGCCATGTATTACTAAAACCCGCTCTAACCGGAACCGGTATCATTGCTTCAAGTCCGGTACGAGCAGTATGCGAAGCAGTGGGCATTAGGAATATTCTAACCAAATCGCTCGGTTCAAATAACCCCACGAACCTTGCCTGGGCAACAATCGATGCATTACAGTCAGTCCGGCCAGTTGCCGTAGTGGCTGAAATGCGTAATAAGCCGGTTGAGTATTTCACAAGAAAAAGACATGAAGAAAATAAAAGTAATCCTGAAGAAAAGTCCAATAAAGAAAATCAAGAAACATAAACGAACCCTGAAAGCACTTGGTCTTTTGAAAATCGGCAAATCAAGAGTCTTTCCAGACAATAAATCGGTACGCGGTATGATCGACCAAGTATCTTACCTTGTCGAAGTTCAGGAGCTAGAAAAAGATGAAACTAAATGAATTGAAACCACCTAAAGGTGCCACAAAGAAACCTAAACGAGTTGGTCACGGACCAGGTTCTGGACACGGCAAGACCTCAACAAAGGGTGAGAAAGGCGATCAATCAAGATCAGGATATCGTGTGAAGTTCGGCTACGAAGGTGGTCAGATGCCGATCACGAGGAGGATCCCGAAACGAGGGTTTACCAACATTTTCAAGAAGCATTATGAAATAATTAACGTTGGATTATTGAACAAATTTGGTGCTGACACCGAAATAACGCCGGAGTATCTCAAAGAAAAGGGCGATATCAAAGGTGGTAAAATGCTCAAGATACTTGGTCAAGGTGAGCTTTCCAAGCCACTATCGGTCAAGGCTCATAAGTTCTCGAAAACCGCCGAAGAAAAAATTCTGAAAGCTAAAGGTAAAATAGAAAAACTATCATGATGTCAACATTTCAAAATATCTTCAAAGTACCTGACCTGAAGAAAAAGTTACTGTTCACCCTCTTTGCGCTCGCTGTATACCGGCTCGGTGGCCATATCCCTTTGCCCGGTATAAACGCCCAGGCGCTTGGTCTTCTCATGGCTCAACTGAAACAGTCAGGAAATATATTAGGCATGTACGATATTTTTGTCGGTGGTGCTCTATCACGCTCCGCCATTCTTTTTCTCGGGGTCATGCCCTACATCTCCGCTTCAATTATTTTTCAGCTGCTAGGTTCAGTGTTTCCACAAATTGAACGGTTACAGCGCGATCAAGCCGGACGTAGAAAAATAACTCAGTACACCAGGTATCTTACGGTGGCATTGGCAGCATTCCAGGCAACCGGCATCTCCATCTTTCTGGAAACTCAGAAATTCACGAGCGCGGCTGGTCCTATGGCAATAGTCTTTGATCCAGGATGGGGGTTCCGGATAACTGCCATGTTGACCCTGACCGCCGGCGCGATATTTGCTATGTGGTTAGGTGAACAAATCACGGAAAAAGGTATTGGTAACGGAATTTCTTTCCTTATTTTTGTCGGCTGCCTTGAAGAATACCCTGGTTACTTTTTACAAACCGTGCAGCGGGTTCTTACGCAAGGTATGTCGATTGTTAATTTGATCTTGATGACCGCTATTATGATTGCTATTGTCGCTGGCGTCGTGATCATGACCCAAGCCGCACGCCGTATTCCAGTCCAGTATCCAAAACGTATTGTTGGTCGCAAAATGTATGGCGGTCAGTCTACTTTCTTACCTTTGAGGGTAAATACAGCCGGTGTCATTCCAATAATCTTCGCCCAATCCCTGGTCATGTTCCCAAGCACAATAGGGGCTTATGTACCAGCTTTAAAAAACATCCTCTTGATGTTTAAACCAGGTTTTTGGGGGTATGACATCCTTTTCTTCTCACTGATCGTATTCTTCACTTATTTCTATACATCCATTGTCTTCAACCCCGTAGAAATGGCCGATAATATGAAACGTTACGGTGGCTTTATCCCTGGGATAAGACCTGGACCAAGAACCGCTAATTATATCGATGACGTGCTCTCAAGAATCACTCTACCAGGTGCTTTATTTCTTGCATTCATTGCCTTGGTGCCTTGGTATTTAATAAATTTCCTCAATGTACCTTTCTACTTCGGCGGTACCACCCTTCTCATTATTGTTGGTGTCGCACTCGATACACTCCAGCAAATCGAATCACAATTAATGATGTACCATTATGAAGGTTTCATGAAAAAGGGTAAAATCAGAGGCAGAAGATGATGGTTTTGTTGTTCGGCCCTCCTGGTGTAGGTAAAGGAACCCAAGCGAATCTTTTGTCCGAACGTTATAAATCCACAAAATTTTCCATTGGCGACATGCTCCGAGATGAAGTGGCTTCAAAAAGCGAGCTGGGCACTAAAATCGCTCAGTACTTGAATCACGGTGCATTAGTACCGGATGATATCATTTCTGCATTCGCCAGGCAATTCATTGAAAAACATAAAGCCGACGATATCCTACTCGATGGGTTCCCACGGAACATGAATCAAGCCCAAAATCTGATTTCAGATTTGAATCGTCTTTCATTATCTTTAAAGGTAGCGATTGAAATGCACCTTAATGAAACCGAGCTAATCAAACGGCTGATTAACAGAAGATACTGCCCCCAGTGTAACAAAATATACAACTACGTAACAAATCCGCCCCATCAGGAGCAAGTATGCGACATCTGCAAAACCACTCTCATCAAGAGGAGCGATGACAACGAAAAGCTCATCCGTAAAAGGTTGGGTGTTTATGAAAAAGAAACTCAACCACTCGTTGGTTTCTATAAAGCACATCGCATCTACGAGCGTGCAGAAGCAACTGGCTCTCAAGAAGAAGTGTTTAAGAAACTTTCCAATATCATCAATGCCTATACCAATTAAGGATGAAGAGGCAATTAAGATAATGGCCATTGCCGGCAATATTATTCTTGATATCTTCTCAGAGATTTCAAAAATGGATTTGATTGGAATGAAGACAATAGAATTGAACGATCATGTTGATATCACGATCAAGGATCGCGGTGCATCGGCTGCCTTTTTAAACTATCGCGGTTTCCCAAAAAGCTGCTGCATTTCATTGAATGACGAAGTCGTTCACGGTATACCAGACGGGCGTAGGATTGCAAACGGTGATCTCCTGAAGATTGATCTTGGCATTAAATACCAAGGTTATATCGCCGATGCAGCAAGAACTTTTGCAATTGGTGAGATATCAAAAGACGCAAGAAAACTCATGGAGGTCACAAAAGAAGCCTTACGAGAAGGTATCAAAGCTGCAAAAAAAGGGAACAGAATATCCGACATCTCACGCGGTGTCCAAACAATCGTCGAAAGCAACGGTTTCAGTGTTGTCAGAGAATTAACTGGCCACGGTGTCGGTCAAGCCCTGCACGAAGAACCCGTCATTCCAAACTTTGTAGCTGAAGGGCCAAACCCAGTGCTATCTCCCGGTATGGTTATAGCAATTGAGCCAATGGTAAATAGAGGGGATTACCAGGTTAAAACCGAGTCCAATGGTTGGACAATATCTACGCGTGACGGTTCACTATCGAGTCATTTTGAGGACACTATTGCGATCTTAGAAAAGGGGAATATGAACTTAACAAGAGTTGTGGAAAATTAAGCAATGGCAAGAAAAGACTTAATCCAAACAGAAGGTACGATACTCGAAACTCTTCCTAACGCAATGTTTCGTATTGAGCTAGACAATGGTCATAAGGTACTCGCTCATGTCTCTGGTAAAATGAGGATGAGTTACATAAAAATCCTCCCCGGCGACAGAGTATTGCTCGAACTGACACCTTACGATCTTTCACGGGGTCGCATCGTCTGGAGATACAAATAATCAGAGAACTTAAGAGGGCTAATAGAAGATATAAGAGGGTTATAAGAACTTACTGCTTTGAAGGTTAATAATAAAAAAGTCCTTGATTTTTCCACGAACGTGTGTATAATATTGTTTAAACCAAGGAGTTATTGTGAAAGTCAAAACGTCAGTTAAAAAACGCTGTATTTCTTGTCGGATTATCAAGCGTAAAGGTGTTGTTATGGTCATTTGTAAGAACCCTCGACATAAGCAACGGCAAGGATAAACGGCAGATGATAGATACTAGGATCCAGATGCTAGCAAGAAAGGACAACAGAATATCACAAGTACCTAGAATCTACCATCTAGAATCTAATATCTGCTTTTTCAAGGAGGTTTATGGCAAGAATTTCAGGTATTGATTTACCACCAAACAAAAAAGTCGCCTACGGACTTACGGCAATCTATGGTATTGGTC
>JAUWGT010000135.1 GCA_030606265.1 Candidatus Stahliibacteriota bacterium
GCACAGTGCTGGTGAGCATAAAAATGATGGCATTTAACGCGATCAGTCCGATGGTGAAATATGGCAGTCGTCTTACGCCTTCTTCGCTGCCGACAGGAATTAAGAAGAACATTGATTATAGTATATTTTGAATATACGTGAAGTCAACTAAGATATTGACTTCTCTTTTTTTTTACGCTATAATAAATTGTTATTATTAATCTATATGGGGTCGTAGTTCAGATTGGTTAGAACGCCTGCCTGTCACGCAGGAGGTCGCGAGTTCAACTCTCGTCGGCCCCGCTTTTTTAGAGATGCCGTACTACGTATATATCCTAAAAAGTAAAAAGAATAATCGGTTCTACGTCGGACAAAGTGCCAACCTTACACTGAGAATCAAAATGCACAATCGTGGTGGAATCAAATCAACCAAAGGATATCGCCCTTGGCAATTAGTCCATTGCGAATCGTTCGCATCTCGAAAAAAAGCCGTCAAACGAGAACACGAAATAAAATCCTATAAAAGCCGCTCCTATATCGAATCACTCCTCTAATCAAGGTTGGTCGCGAGTTTCCCGTTCCGCCTTCGGCGCGAACGAGGATTCACGGGACGGAACAACTCTCGTCGGCCCCGTTTTTTATACAATCTTTCCAGTTCTTTTTCAAAACACATCGATTCTCCATTCTTCGCTTTTTCAACAAAAACGTCATTTCATCATTTTGTCAATTAACAAAATGACAAAATGATAGCTGAGGGCACTGAAGGAAAATCTGTGGAAAATAAGATCGGCGAAATCTATTTCACTTGAGGATAACGCACTTACTGATAATCTCTCGACCGCTAATTAAAGTCTTCAGAATATATACACCTGATGGTAGATGCGAAACATCTATCTTCATTTCATGCAATCCAGGATCAAATATGTCTGTTTTGCTCTTGTACACACAACATCCCATTATATCATACAAGGTAACTTGGAGTTTCTGTTTACCTGTACCGTGTATATTAAGTACAATACGCTCTTTTATAGGGTTGGAAACGAGTGTTATCAAACTATTCATTGATGACGATTTTTCCTCCTCTACACCTGGACCTAGATAAATCCATCTAAGCGCATCAAAAGCAATACGTTGACCTTGAGTACCAGTGGCATCTCCAAGATACACATAACCATAACCCGTCGAGAAAACATACATACCCAGCAAAACCCACTCATCCGCATAACTTGACTGATCTATGACAACACTAGTCGTCCCGGCAGCAAAATAAATGTAATAGCGGGCAGCCGTAGCTGTTGCATTAGTATCAGGGATATACGCATAAACATAATAATCACCCAACTCGGTTAATACCGGTGTCCAGATCGCATAGCACGTATCCAGATTATTCGCCGCGGTAGTATAAGTCCACCACATATGGCCATTATAACCGGTTAGAACATCACGCCAGTATACCATTGATGACGGTGGATCAGTGTGAAGATAAAAACCATCGGCAAACTGAAGATCATCTACAATAGTATCAGTCGCAGGTTCCCAATAACCTTGTGCACCAACACACCAGTATACATTATTAAGGTTTTCATAACCGTTATTATATCCTGGCCAGTCATAGCGCGCATATTTGCCGTCGTAACTTGGATAGCCAGCAGTATTTTTATTACCATAGGGATCATTAAAAATGAGCGTGTGCCAATTCAATACCTGACCGATTGCCAAAACTAAATGACCTGCCCCGGTTAATCCAACACACATACCATATGGGTAGCCAGCATTTACCTCAGCTATTGTTTCTGCAAAAGTCGGCGAATCATCGCGCCACGAAGTCATATTGTGATTATTTAAGTACGGCGCCATATGCGTATAAGGACGATTAGACCCAGACCACATATAGCCGTATCCGCCGCTTGCCCAGTTGCCGCTTGGATCTTGTGCCTGCCAGGTATAATCGACCTCTCGATAGTGATAAACCTCGCACATGTATCTGCCAAAATGACTGGTGTGACCATATGGCGAAGAACACCAGCAATCCCATTGTGGTAGTCTGTTGTAATAGGCAATCGCCATCATTGCAGTTGTTGGCGCGCAAGCCCAGTGTCCATTGAACCAGTCCGGAGAATCATAGACCTGGTGTAGATATGGCACATCAATGGAATCTTTGGCCTGTGGATAGGCATAGTGGTCAAAATCAGTCATCTTGATCGGTCTGGCAAGAGTATAAACCATTTCATGATTCAGCAGCATTTTCTTCTGGAACTCGGCAATGAAAATTTCCCGACGATCAAACGTATGATAAACCAGCTTCTGGTCATGATCATAGAATTCCGGGTCCATCTCAAATACTAATTCTGTGTATGTCAATCGTACTTGTTCACTCGCATCATACTTAGCAAGGTACAGATCAGCGCCAGTAATCGTATGTCCATTAGTTTCGATCCGATGAAAAACTACATACTGCCCATCAGCCGACCAGCAAGGACTTGCACCAACGCCAAGATAATAGGTCTGCCCGTTCGATAAATCGAATACATTGAGTTCACCATCGAGGCTTGAATATACGATACGCTCAGTATTGGACGACCATTCAGGATAAAAAAAGCCGGCTTCTCCCTGCTTGGTAATGCATGTTTTTTCTCCAGTCCCAAACTCCAGGAGCCATAACTGATCCTGGTCGTCATTATACACTACATACTTACCATCAGGGGAAATAGGTGCCAGGTTTGCATACGTTCCAAGATCGTATTTTCTTGAATCCTTGCTTTCCATCACAAGTAATTCAGAACCTATGGTGAAAGCAATCGTGCCCTCATTTGAAAAACTAACCTGCCCAACCTGATACTGCGCTTCATGCAGCACAATCAATTGTTCAGATAAACGATCGTACAGAGCTGGTATTTGCTGACCGTTTTCCTTTATTAGTTTCAGGCCGATGATACCACGATCCGGTGAAACAGAAAAATACCTACCACAACCCGGTCCAGTGATTAATCTGGTCATCTTTGTATTGTGTATTTCATATATTGCTGAACAGTGATTGTCAGTTACGACTATGTGATCGTCTAATACCTGGGGATTAAGAAAATAACCATCTGGGCAATAATAACTGAATAATAACAGGATGAGCAGACTCATTATTTTAACCTCCCTGGATTTGAATTATTATAGACTTTTGAAGCGGCGTGTCAATAAATCATTGTCCTAAGTCCTCTCCACTTTTTGTAAAGCATTGTCAATATTGCTTTTCTATAGCTTCATGATTCTTGTCATTGCGAGCGAATCCCGCCAATGGGTGGGATGAGCGTGGCAATCTCAATATGCCTCGAATGAACAACATCATGTTTTTCCAACGCCTTACTTTACTTAGGAGATTGCGCAGCTTGTTCCGAATGCAGTGAGGAATCTCGTTCCTTCCGCCACTCAAAAGGCGGACAGGCGCAATGACAAATTAGTGTTTCAAAAAAGTGGAGAGGAGTCAAATCATTGTCAGATTTAGAAAAATATGATCGAGGTTACTAAAGCGATCACAATAATAATGCTTGTTGGTAGAATCATCAGTTTGAAGAACTTTTTCATCGAGACATTGAAGTACTCAAGGGATACGCAAACACAAGGATGAACCGGTGAAATCACATAGCCGAAAAAAATGCTCGTGTAGATAAGCGCAAAGACAAAGGGTGTTATCGCACCACTTGTCAAATAAACTGGATATATTATTGAAGCCGGCAAAAGAACCCTACCAGTTGCAAAACCGAGGATAAAACCGGCGATAACACTCAGGGTCGCGATCGGTAAAGGGATTGTCGCGATCAAGTCAGCGATATTAGAAGCTTGAAAAATGTGCAGAAATATGAACATGCCTATGATTATCAGAGTGAAATTCCACGGTTTCATCTTTTTGGCAATAGCCCAGAGTTTGGGTTTGCTTTTGCTGACAAACAAGGAAAAAGCAAAAGCTGTGCATACACCGAAGACTGTAGCGATTTCTTTTACGGGTAGAGCGAGTGTTTTCTTCAGTACAAAATCAAGAAACGGAGCAACAAGGATGATCCCCAGGGGGATAAGCAGTTTTTTCATGGAAAAAGGAGACGAGTAGTCAATAGTCCCGCGCACTCTGCGCACAAAGAAAAAATACCCCAGAACCAGAGCAAATGCAAAAGTTGGCAAAAGAGATAATAGAGCGGTGTAGACACTGAGACTTGATATTTTTGCCGAAGCTATGAGCGCCGAACTCAAAGGATAGATCATGACAAATAAATGACGGAACCAATCATTGATAGCTACCTTCAGATCCGCAGGCACACCTTCCCCACCTTTTTCCAAAATCGGTGCAGAGAGAAGGGCACCGCCGGGCATTGGCAGCAAACCCATGATCGCCGGGGATAGAGCCATGAGACCTTTTCTACCAATGCGCAGATTGTTCACCAAATCATCTATTTGACCGCTCTGATTCATTGATCCACCAATCATCGGAATAATACCCATGGCGAGTGCCAATAGAACAATTGAGGGATCAGTTAGAGTATTAAAAATTTCATAAGGGATCGATACTAAAGGGATAGTAAAGATACCTAAGACAACCGCGCCGCAAAATAATGCCAGGGGAAGGTTTTTGCGTGCGATGATTAATATAAGACCAAGGGAAATTATGAAACCAAACCAAGTGACGATCATACCCCCTCCTTTATCGTTCGACTGTCTTCGACCCTGAGCTCAGACCGAAGGGAGCTCACGTTGAAGTCGTTCCCCTAAAAGGGGGAGGAGAGTAAGGGTATAGATATTTTGTATCTAAAAAATTAGAATTTTGAATTTGTTTGGGATTTGGAACTTGGGATTTGGAACTTGTATAGAAATCCATAGGATTTCTATACATTACAGTAGCAGTTCGGCGATCTGCACGGCATTCAATGCAGCACCTTTGCGCACATTGTCCGCAACGATCCACAAAGCTAAACCGTTCTCAAACACAAGGTCTCTTCTTATCCTTCCAACAAACACGGCATCTTTTCCAACCGCGTTGATCGGTATTGGATATATCCCATCTTTGTCAAAAACCTTAACACCTGGAGCCTCTTGCAGTATCTCAATCGCCTCAGCCGGTGAAATGGGCTTTTCAAACTCAACTGACACCACCTCACTATGTCCGATAAAAACAGGTATCCTCACGCATGTGGATGTGACTTGTATTGAATCATCATCAAAAATCTTTCTTGTTTCATGAAGCATCTTCATTTCTTCGGACGTATAACCTTGATCATCAAAACCACCGATCTGTGGGATGATATTATTACCGATGGGATGGCTAAAAACCGCATCTTCTGTCTTCTCGATGTCATGCCCCATGGACAGGTATTCAAACTCGTATCTCAATTCCTCCAGCGCCTCTTTGCCAGCACCGCTTACTGATTGATACGTCGCTACAAAAATCCTTTTCACCTTAGCCTTTTTATGAAGTGGGTAAAGCGCAACCAGCATCTGGATAGTTGAACAATTAGGATTAGCAATAATGCCTTTGTGCTCACTTGTTTTCTCAGGGTTTATTTCGGGGATAATAAGCGGCACTTCAGGATCCATACGAAAGGCATTTGAATTGTCGATAACAACTGATCGCTCAGCAAACTTGGGCACGATTTCCTTTGCCAACGGTGCATCCAAACATCCAAAGACTATTTCTGCCTGACCAACCAATTCATTGTAATCAGTCAGCACCTCAAGCTCGCGTTCCTTAAACAATATTGTCTGACCCTCACTGCGTTCAGATGCAAAGGGAAGCAATTCCCTGATCGGGAAATTCCTTTCTTGTAAAATTTTGATGACTTCTTCACCAACCAAACCAGTTGCACCAAGTACCGCGATATTCTTCATGGAATCATTATATAGTAAATATCTTAGTAGTCAATACTCTACAGATTTATTTACTTTGCAGGTAATATTTATTGTTCAATTGTTTCAACGACGTTGGTTTAGAATATTGGAGTTATTTCACTATTAAAAATTTCTTTGTAACCTTCTCATTATCTTGCTTAAGCACAATAAAATAGACACCGCTGGATAGATTCCTGGTATCTATTTTCTCTTGATAATAGCCAGGAAGAACTTTCTTTTGTTTCAATATTCTTACCCTTGAACCAGTTACGTCATAAAGTGATAATTCTGTTTCAGTTTGCGTGT
>JAUWGT010000134.1 GCA_030606265.1 Candidatus Stahliibacteriota bacterium
GATGTGAGTGGCAAAATAATCAGATCTTTTGATCTGTCTTCTGGCTTCTTGCCTCTTGCTTCTACTATTTCCTGGGATTCGCGTGATGATTTAGGTCGGAAAGTTCCGGCTGGTGTTTACTTTGTGCGTTTCCAGACCGATGATTATCAGAAAACAGAAAAAGCTATTTTGTTAAGGTAAGTTAAAAGAAAGAGGGTAGAACAAAGCATGAGAAGGCTAAAAAAGGGCAATAGATAGAGAAGTTCAAATGTCAAATATCAAAGGTCAATTGAAGCCTCAATGTCTAATGTCAAATTTTGGATTTTGTTATTTGGGCTTTGGCATTGATTTGTCATTTGGATCTTGGAATTTGTCATTAGATCTGTAGTCTTTTCTGAGCTTTCTTAAGCCCTCTAGACTAAGAAGGTTTGGGTTAGGATGCTGGAATACAAGTAAATATCTAGCTTCCTAACCCTAACCCAATAACTATCTTTTGAATAGGCGTTTCACGTAGTCCTTGGCTTCATTAAGACCGAGAATCAGGCACAGACTGTAGAAAATCACCAAGGCAATAATCCCGCTGATCAGCAGGTTCAATATCTGATTAATAAAAGTAATGCCTATTGCACCGGTTAGAAAGTTATTAGTGACCATTGCAGCTACGCCAGCAGCACAGGCCGCGATTGCAAGCAAGACAAAGTATTTTACTAATGGCAATAGCCTGAACTTGCCGACCTTGCGCGGCAAGAAGTAGAATAAGATTGCAAGGTTTAAAAACGATGATATTGTCGTTGACAAAGGGAATGCCCGGAATCCAATGATACGCATCAAGAGCAGGTTTAAGATAACATTCACGCCGACCGCAACAAAACTTGCATACATCGGTGTTTTGGTATCTTTATATGCATAAAAAACTGCTGCGATATTTCGCACGCCCGCGACAAAAGGAATGCCGATGATATAGAGAATTAAAGCTATCTTTGTTGCATTGGTGTCAGCGCTAGTGAACATGCCGCGTTCATAAATAAGACGTGTTATTGGCAAAGATAACCAAGCAATAATTCCGGCGCTGGCAACGGTGAGAAAAAAAACGAGCTTAAGCGAATCAAACAATGTGGTTTTTGCTTCAGCGTGCTTTCCCTGAACGACATATTTTGAAATCGTGGGTAAGGCAACAGTACCAACCGCTATGCCAAATAGACCCAGGGGTAAGTGCATTATCCGAAACGCATAGTTGAGCCAGGTCATGCTGCGTTCGGCGAGTAAAGAGATCAGGAAAATGTCGACCGTAACATTTATCCTTGAGGCAGCAAGACCAATTGCAACCGGGACGAATAAAATCAATATTTTCTTGAAACCAGGATCTTTAAGATTGATATAGAAACGATAACGAAATCCTTTTTTGTATAGTCTCGGGATTTGTATTAGAAACTGCATTAAACCGCCGAGTGTTACGCCGATCGCCATGCCGAATATCGGTTCGACGCCGCGATTTACTAGATACGCATAGAGAATAACTGGTGCAGCGATCGAAAAAACATTGAAAAAAGCAGGAGCCAGTGATGGTATGAAGAATTCCTGTTCAGTATTTAGATAACCCATTGCCCAGGCAGCAAACGCGATAAAAAGTAAGAAAGGAAAGATAACTGAAGTCAAAGCAGCGGTGAGCTCAAGTTTATTCGGTACCGCTCCAAAACCAAATGCAATAGCCTTTACAATATACGGTGAAAAAACAATGCCAAGTACAACCGTTATGCCGACGACAATTACTAAGACATTGAATACGTTGCTGGCAAGGAGGTTTTGCTCTTCTTTGCCTTTTTGTCTTGCTGAAGTCAGGGCAGGTATGAAGGCAGCGGATAGGGCAGTTTCCGCAAAGAGGTCGCGGAAAAGGTTGGGGATACGGAATGCTGCATTAAAGGCATCGGTCGTCATGCCCGCGCCGAAAAGGTAGGCAAAGACCGATTCACGAACTAGTCCTAGGAACCGGCTAATCGCAGTACCGATTGTGAATGCCCGCACCCCTTTTGTGATATCCGGCATGGGCAATTATATAGAATATCTAAGTCGTGTCAATGTGGTCAGCCCTTTTTTTTGATTGCTTTAGTTTAGTTGGTTTATCTAGTTGACTTTAGAGTAAGGGTGTATATAATGGAACGTAAACAGGTGGATTAAAAAGGAGGCGATATGAAACCAAAAGTTGCTATCAATGGATTTGGGAGGATTGGTAGATTAGTTTTCAGAGCTGGATATAAGAGCGAGAGATTTGAAATTGTAGCAATGAATGATATCACAGATGCAAAGACTTTGGCACATTTATTGAAATATGATTCAGTACACCGGACGTTCGCTCCAGAAGTCAAGGCAAGTGACAGTGCTATTATCGTCGATGGACAAGAATACAAGGTTTTTTCTGAAAGAGACCCGTCTCGACTACCTTGGAGAGAGCTCGGTGTTAGTTATGTCGTGGAATGTTCGGGTATGTTTCGGGAGTATAGCAAGGCGGAACTTCACATAAAGGCTGGCGCCAAAAGAGTAATGCTTTCAGCACCTGGTAAGGGTGAACCAAAAATCCCATCTTTTGTCATGGGTATAAATGAAGCTACTTATGATCCTGCTAAGGATGCCATTTTTTCCAATGCCTCCTGTACAACGAACTGTTTTGCTCCGGTTGTTAAGGTGCTCCATGAGGTATTTACCATTAAAAGAGGCTATATGACGACGATCCACGCTTATACCAATGACCAGAAAATCCTTGATTTACCGCACAAAGACCTGCGCCGGGCAAGGGCTGCTGGCCTGTCTATGATTCCAACGACAACCGGTGCGGCAAAGGCGATTATCGGGTTGTTCCCTGATCTTAAAGGGAAACTCGATGCAGTTGCGATGCGCGTTCCGACAGCTGATGTGTCAATAATTGATTTCGTTGCAGAGCTCGAAAAGGAAACGACTGTCGAGGAGGTCAATAGCGCATTCAAAGACGCTTCACAGGGTAAACTTAAGGGTTACTTGTATTATTGTGAGGAACCATTGGTCTCATCGGATTTCATCGGGAATCCTTATTCATCAATCTTTGATTCGTTATTGACCAGAGTCAATGGCAATCTTGTTAAAGTCCTGAGCTGGTACGATAATGAATGGGGTTATTCTGTAAGAATGGTAGACCTTTTAGAATACGTAATAGGAATAGGATAATGAAAAAACTTACGGTTGAGCAACTTTCTATAAAAGACAAAAAAGTTTTGCTGAGGGTGGATTTTAATGTCCCCCTTGATGATAAACAACAGGTTGCAAATGATACCAGGATCAGGGAATCTTTACCTACAATCGAGTATATTCTTCAACGGGGCGGTACGCTGATAATTGCCAGCCATCTTGGCAATCCAGAAGGCATGATCAATCCCGCGATGAGTTTATTACCAGTGGCAAAGCGATTGACGGAGATATTGAAACGTAAAGTACTATTTGCGCCGGATTGTGTTGGTGCCGAGGTTAAGAAAATCGTCCAGGCTTTGAATACGGGGGATATTCTGCTCCTTGAAAATACCAGGTTTCACCCTGAAGAGAAACGCAATGACCTTGATTTCGCAAAAGAACTCGCTTCGTTTGCTGATCTATACGTCAATGATGCCTTTGGAACCTCACACCGTGCCCATGCTTCAGTCGCTGGTGTGGCGCTTCATTTTGACAAACCGGCATGCGGTTTTCTTATGGTAAAGGAGATCGAGCTTCTTGAAGCTGTTTTGAAAAGACCACAACGTCCTTTTTTGAGCATACTGGGTGGCGCAAAAGTTTCAACTAAGATCGGAGGCATAAGACGTTTGCTTAAGCTCGTTGATCAACTTATTATTGGTGGTGGTATGTGTTTTACATTTTATAAGGCAAAAGGATACGAGATCGGCAAATCTCTTTGTGAAAAGGCTTTTCTTGATGAAGCAATGGTCCTGCTCAATAACCCGAAAATCTATTTACCCGTAGATGTTCTGGTTGCCAAAGAGCTAAGAAAGGGTAGTCCAACTAAGTGCGTGGAGGCTTGTAATATACCTGCTGACCACTATGGAGTTGATATCGGTGAGAAAACAAGAAAGGATATAGCCCAGATGGTGAGTGGGGTTAAAACCATTGTTTGGAATGGGCCCATGGGTATCTTTGAGATAGATGAGTTTACAAAAGGCACTGCGCACGTGGCGAGGTCAGTTGCCGATGCGACGACCAAGGGTGTAGTTTCCATTGTGGGCGGTGGTGATACTATAGCTGCGTTGTCCAAATACGGGTTGCGTGATGAAGTTACACACGTTTCAACAGGCGGCGGTGCGACGATGCAGTTTCTTGAAGGGAAGAAATTGCCCGGTATTGAAGCGCTAAAAGACCAGATAATATTGAAACCGATTATCGCCGGCAACTGGAAGATGAATATGGATACTGCTGAATCGCGTTTCTTGGTGCAGAAGCTTTTGGGATTGGTGGGTGATGTTAAAGACCGCGAGATAATAATCATACCGCCGTTTACCTCCTTATCATATGTTGGTGAAATAATCCAGAACAGCCGCTTGAGGTTGGGTGCACAGAATATGCATTGGGTAAGGCGAGGAGCTTATACCGGTGAGGTATCAGGAGTATTCTTAAAACAGCTTGGCTGTGAATACGTTATTATCGGGCATTCTGAAAGAAGACATATTATGGCTGAGACCGATGAGGTGATAAACAAGAAACTGAAAATAGCTTTAGATCTCGGACTGATCGCAATTCTCTGTATTGGTGAAACCGAAGAAGAAAAACAGCGTGATAAGACTGAAGAGGTCATTTCAAGGCAGCTGAGCCAGGGATTACGGGGTATTGAGAGCGAGATACACAAGATCATTCTTGCTTATGAGCCTGTTTGGGCTATAGGGACTGGCAAGACTGCGACTCCAGAGCAAGTTGCCAAAGTCCACAGATTTATTCGTTCTCAATTGCGCAAGAATACGGCGATTCTTTATGGGGGTAGTGTAAAACCAGAGAACGTGGATGTATTAATGGCACAAAAGGATATTAACGGCGTTCTGGTCGGTGGTGCCAGCCTGAAGCCAGAAAGCTTTGCCCGGATCGTTAAGTTCTTAACTTATTGACATTTACCACGAAATAGATATACTATTATTCGTTCTATGATTTAAGGAGAAAAAATGTACGGTGTTATTCTGTTTATACATATTTTAATCAGTATACTGTTGGTGGTAATAGTATTATTGCAGCAGTCACGTGGAGGCGGTATGTCGAGCGTATTCGGTGGCGGTGGCGGCGGCGGTACTGATTCTTTATTCGGAGGTAAAGGTGCTACACCATTTTTCATCAAGGTAACTACTGGGTTGGCGATAGGGTTTTTTATAACTTCGCTTGTTCTGGTTCTGATCAGTCGCGGGTCTATGCCCACGAGCGCAGTTGAAAAAGCTCTGGAAGAAATGCCAATGCCTACGCCCATGCCTGGAGAAGAAGGATCAGTGATCCCTACAGAACCCGCGCCGATCATCCCTGAAGAATCAGATGGAGGTGAATAGTGTTTGCAGTTATTAGAGCCAATGGTTATCAGTATCTAGTGAGCAAAGGAGAGATCATTACTATACCGGCACATATCGGTGAGCTGGGTAAAGAAGTAGAATTCGATAAGGTGCTAATGATCAAAGAAGACAAGAATACACTATTTGGCCAACCTTATCTCGATGGTTCAAAAGTCAAGGGGGTAATAAAGAAGCATGGTAGGCTTCCTAAGATCGTAGTCTTCAAATTTCGTCGAAGAAAGAAATACCGAAATAAGAAAGGTCATCGTCAAGATTTCAGTCAAATTGAGATTACTGATATACTAAAGGCTAAATAAAGATGGATGATGGGTTTGCCCGCTCTCGGAGAGCGAGGCTCTTCGGAGGAAGCTTGAAAAAGACGGATGACAGGTTTGGGGTTAGTATCTGTAAATCCAGCATCTTGACCCAAACCCGACAATTATTTTATTAGGAGGATAAATGGCTCATAAAAAGGGTGTTGGAGCGTCAAGAAATGGCCGCGATACATGTGGTAAGAGATTGGGCGTTAAGAAATTCGATGGTCATGTCGTGAATGCCGGTACGATGATAATCAGACAGCGCGGTACTAAGATCCATCCCGGCATGAATGTTGGTGTTGGCAAAGATTACACGCTGTATGCTCTGGTTTCTGGCAAA
>JAUWGT010000061.1 GCA_030606265.1 Candidatus Stahliibacteriota bacterium
TTGTGGGAGAGCCCTTTCATTTAACCATCGCGGGCAGAAGCCCGCTCCCACAGGGAATAGGCAGAAGCCCGCTCGAAAGCCGCTCCCATAGGGCATGATCAATTATTGTGGGAGAGCCTTTTCATTTAACCATCGCGGGCAGAAGCCCGCTCCCACAGGGAATAATCATTATTGTGGGAGAGCCCTTCCGGGCTCGAAAGCCGCTCCCGCAGGGCATGATCATTATTGTGGGAGAGCCCTTCCGGGCTCGAAAATCATAATAATTCATATCGGCACCACCAAAATGGGTATTCCTGTGGTTCATCAACAAGACACTTTCTCACTGGGTTATACAAACAGTATTTGATAATTTCAAGATAACTTTCATTCTTCCTTATTAAATGATCATAATACTGATTTTGCCAAATGTGGGGTGGATCTTGTTGTTGATTTACACTGGTAATCAGCTGCTTTATCTTTCTGCCGGTATATCCTTTAAGACTCATCATTACTCGTGAAAGTGTTTGACCTTGTTCCAGTTTAAAAACAGTATGAATATGATCAGGCATTACAATGACAAAGTGTAGTTCTATTTTCTTTTCTTGTTCGAGAAATTTGAGTGTATGAAAAATAATCTTGAAATGTTCGGCTCTGGTGAAAATTTTTGTCTTTTTATATGTAGAAGTTGTAATAAAATAATAGGAGCCAGGACTTGAAAATCTTCCTTTTCTCAGAAGATGGGATCCCTTGTTAGAATTTTGTCTCTTCATTTAATTATCGCGGGCAGAAGCCCGCTCCCACAGGGAATAGGCAGAAGCCCGCTCCCACATTTACCATATAACTATTTAACAATTTAACTATATCAGTATCCTAATTCTTTCAGAAATTTTTTGTCTTTGCGCCACTTTTCTTTTACTTTTACCCATAGTTCGAGATATACTCCACGACCTAAAAATCCTTCAATAGCTCTCCGGGCTTGTTCACCAACTTTTTTCAAAGCTTCTCCATTTTTTCCAATGAGAATGCCTTTCTGAGATTTTCTTTCGACGTAGATGATCGCCCGTATAAAATCCTTGCCCCTTTCCCTCTCTTTGAATTCGTCGATCAGGACACACGTTGAATAGGGTATTTCCTTGCTAAATGATGTGAAGACTTTTTCTCTAATCAGTTCGGCAACAAAGAACCGCTCCGGCTGGTCTGATAGGTCTTCTTCTGGATATAAAAAAGGATTTTCGTTCAAGTATTTAAAGATATTTTTTTTACATGCTTCCAGGCCCTTACCCTTGAGTGCAGAAATGGGGATGATTTCTTTGACCGGCAGTCTTTTGACTTCATCGATAACTTTCAGCAACTCGCCTTTTTGCACGAGGTCAATCTTATTGATCACACACAATACAGGTTTTTTCTTGCATGCCTTCAAAAAAGTTTCAGGGTAATCTCCTGGTTTGAACCATGGGTTGATCATCCAGATAATAATGTCGGCGTCAGTGAGCGCTTTCTTGATCTGTTTAACCATCTGCTCTTGTAATGCATAACTTGGTTCAATGACACCGGGTGTATCAAGAAAGTAACACTGATATTCACCCTCGGTGAGAATACCGAGGATGCGTTTCCTTGTTGTCTGGGGTTTGGCAGTGACAATCGATAACTTGATTTTGAGTAATCGATTGAGCAGTGTTGACTTGCCGACATTTGGTTTGCCGATTATGGAAATATAACCTGATTTCATAAAAAGATGGGGGTGCTAGGCACCCCCAATTATTCGCAGGATATTCAATTAATCTTCTTTAGTTGTTTTCTTTTTCGGTGTTTTTTTTGGTTTCTTTTTTTCAGCTTTCGTCTCTTTTGCTTCTTCGACTTTTTCCTCTGGTAGATCATCAAAGGTCTCTTCTTTTATTTCAAGTAGATTCTTATCATCTTTTTTCTTCACCAGTACAGTAAAGATCAGGGTATTACCAGTCCAGAATATCGTACCGCCAAAAGAGAAAACAACAAGGACTATTAAATAATAAATAATACCCAGAACAAATGAAGCGATAGCACTCGCCCAATTTGTAGCCGTCACATAGCTAGGTGGAAATAGCAGATTGGACATGCCGATCCATTCGACGTAGTCGATAAACAAGTTGTAGTACACTTCAGGACAGAATGGAGGTAAGCTAATTTTCACGTAGTAAGCAGCATTAAGGAAGATATTGTCAATTTTTGCAGCCGGTACAATAATACCGATAATATCGTGCACCAAGAAGATAGCTTTGGCGGCAAAGAAGCCGATTATTGCAACACCAAGGATTTGGACGACTTTGAGAAGAACTTCATAGGTAATGAGTCTCCATGGTTGATCATTGACTACTGAGAATGATTCAAAGAGGGTATCAAAAGTATCATTACCGGTAGTGCCAACAATTGCTGGTCCGATGATAAGAGATACTACAGTAACAATAAGCAGATAAATAATAGCCAGACTGACAAAAAAGGCGGGTATTGCAAAAAGAACAAAGAATAATTGACCAAAGTACGGTATCCAGGTTATTAAACCAAGCAGTATTCCGCCGAGTACGAGCAAAACCATACACAGGATAAGAACAAATGGTGCTATGATAGCAGATTTTCCAGTTTTTAAAGCGAATTTAATGGCGTCCTTTACTTCATAGAATTCATCACCCTTGAGTTGTTCGTATGTGATTTTTGAGACGGCGACACCAGCGAGTAAAGCAACACAGACCCACCACAATACTCCGATGATCCACAGGACATAACTATACCACGGCATTCCCCATTGGAATACTGGCACAAGACGGAAAGCCTCCCAAATCTCGCCAATTTCCACACCAGCTGCAAGGTAAGCGAGAAAAGAGAGAATGCCATAACCTATAAAAGCTATAAGAAAACCGAGAAAAGTAACCCAGATTTTCTTAGGACTGAAGCCTAATCTACCAGCTCTAAAAACATCTTTATAATTGAAGTGTAAATTAGTCACGGTACCTCCTATTTTCGTATATTATTTGTTGTATTATAATCATAGTAATCGAATTGTCAATAGCTTTAACTGACAGCTCTGAAAAAGTATTCATCGCTCTCTCGATTACAAAGATAGAGGAAAGATTATCCCGATTTATCCCGCTTCGTATTATAATTCTACAAATGGATTGCCCGATTTATCCCGCTTCGTATTATAATTCTACAAATGGATTGCGGGATTTATCCCGCTTCGTATTATGATTCTACAAATGGATTGCGGGATTTATCCTATTAACATATGCTATAGGAAAATCGAAGATCCCGCATAGCGGGACAATGATATCTCTAAGTTGTTTTGGGCTATAAAGAGTTGATTTTTCATGATGTATTATTGACAATCTTTGAATAATCAATATAATTTGTCAGGAGGAATTATGAATATTGGTTGGCAGGAAATACTGTTAATACTATTTATTGCCCTTTTGCTTTTTGGTGCTAAGAAAATACCTGATTTGGCGCGATCTATGGGAAAAGGGATTAAGGAGTTCAAAAAAGGTTTGAATGAGATTGAGAATCCAAGCGAAGACAATAAAAGTAAAGAAACCAGCGAGAAAAAAGTAGATAAATAGGCTTTCTTCTATTATTGGTGGCGCAATAGATTTTTTGTGCAAAGTGAGCAATGGGACATTTGGTCCGATGGAGAGGTGTCCGAGTGGCCGAAGGAGCACGATTGGAAATCGTGTGTCTGCTGAGAAGTGGATCGTGGGTTCAAATCCCACCCTCTCCGTTCCCACATTTTGTAAAGAATGTGGGATGATTAAGCGAAGCTTAATAGGAAAGGAGAATCATGTATTATAATGGCGCAAAGAATGTTCTAGTATCTTTTGTGGTTGCATTTTTCACTTCGATTGTAGTATGTGCGGTTTTTTTCTTTATTATACCCTTGCTGAAAACAAGTCCAGATACAATGGTGCCAGACTTGCATAATTCAACGATTGAACAAGCACGAGTGATCACTGAGCAGCGAAGTCTGTTGCTTGTTGTTGGAGGTGAAGAAGAAAGCGAAAAATACAGCGAGAATCTCATATGTCGTCAAGCACCGCTTCCTGGATCAGCAGTACGCGCAAGATCCACAGTCACTGTTTTTGTATCTAAAGGCTCAAATGAGGTTGTCTTACCAGATTTTAAGGGGCAAGGCTTGAGTGAAGTTACAGTGAGGCTCGCGGAACTAGGCCTGAAAATCGGCGAGGTAAAAAGCGAAGAAAATGCAACCATCGATAAAGATCGGATCATTTCAACCGAGCCAAGAGCCGGTTCCAAAGTAGATAAAGGCGATGTGATTTCAGTAGTGCTGAGCCGGGGTGTTGAAGTAGCAAACGTGCCAAGACTGATCGGCAAATCTCTTTCGACAGCCAAACGAATTATTGAAGATAATGGTTTTACTGTTGGGTCTGTATCATGGGAAGTCAGCATTGATTACAATGTCGGTATAATAATGCGTCAGAAACCCGGTGCCGGGCAGAAGGTAAGAAAAGGTTCCAAGATCAATCTTGTTGTTGCCACGGTTCTTGAATGAAAAAAATTCTTCTCTATTTTTTGGTAATCTTAGCCTTTTTTATTGTTGGTATTCTTATCGCCAATTTTCTCATCATGCCTTTGATAGTTCACAAAGGTAGAGAAGTCATCGTTCCCAATGTCTGCAACCTATCTTTAGAAGAAGCTATGAATGAGTTGAAAAAGCGCGGCCTAGATGGACTTGCGACAGAAAGAAGACATGATCAGATCATAGAAGAAGGGTACATAATCATACAGGATCCTTTGCCTGACCAGAAAGTGAAGTCAGGTCGGATTATACATCTCACTGTTAGTTTAGGTCCACAGGTTATAAAGGTTCCATTTCTTGCTGGCGTTGACATTCAAAAGGGTGAACTGATTCTCAAACGTCTTGGTTTCACAATTGAGAAAATTGATTACGTTAATTCTGATACGATTATCAGAGGGAAGATCATTAGAACAATCCCAGAACATGAAGTTGAATTAACAAAAGGTGATGCTGTAAAAGTAATCGTAAGCAAAGGACCGGTTCTGAAAATGCCAGATCTTACAGGTAAAACACAGCATGAAGTTGAAACTGAATTGGAAAAACTAGGTTTAGTCTTTGGTGAAATTAAAGAAGTTGAAGGGAGTGGTATAAAAGGTAGTGTAATCGTGCAGAGTCCAGCCCCAGACGAGATCGTTGAGCCTGGTGATACTGTCACGCTTATGGTGATTAAGTGAAGGTTGCGCCTTCAATCATTGCGGCGAACTTCGCCGCGTTCCAAAACGAGATAAAAGGAATAGAAAAAGCAGGTGCTGATCTATTGCATCTTGATGTCATGGACGGGGTGTTTGTTCCTAATCTGACTTTTGGTCCCATGGTTGTGGATGCGATCAATACGGTCACGGAGCTAGAGTTGGATACCCATCTTATGATCATCAACCCAGAGAAGTACCTTAAACAGTTTATTGATGCCGGTGCTGATTGGATTTCTTTTCATTGTGAAGCAACCAAACAAACAGATACATGCCTTGAGTATATCAAAGGCAGGAACAGGAAAGCAGGGCTCGCAATAAACCCTACCACACCTTTTGCCAGGATCATACAGTACGTTGAACAGCTGGACTATTTGCTGATTATGACAGTCAATCCGGGGTTTTACGGACAGAAATTCATGTCTGATGTTTTGACAAAGGTCAAAGAAGCCAAAGACTATATAAACAAGCACGAATTGAGTTGCTTGTTAGAGGTCGATGGTGGTATCAACTACGCCAATGCCTGTTTGATTAATCAGGCGGGTGCTGATATTATTGTAGCAGGCGCTGGTGTATTTAAACAAGAGAACTACAGCGAAGCAATAGAAAGATTGAGATGTTCGAAGGTCTGATTGACCGATTCCAATTAATAAGAAGAAAAATATTGGGTTATGGCCGGATAACCGACCGTGAAATTACGGTTATTCTAAAAGATATCAGGATTACCTTACTTGAAGCTGATGTCAATTATAAAGTCGTAAAAGATTTTATCAGTGAACTGAATATAAAATGCACTGGCTTAGAACTGGCGAAAACCTTTAACCCTGGTGATATTGTTCTCAAAACTGTCTACGAAGAATTAACCAAGCTGCTTGGCTCAAAGCCCCAGCAAATGGAATTCAGCTCGAGTGGACCGTTGATAATAAGTTTAATCGGCCTGCAAGGTGTAGGCAAAACAACGACCGCTGCGAAACTAGCTTTGAAATATAAAACCAAAAATCCCTTGTTAGTACCGGCTGATGCCAAACGGCCAGCCGCTTATGAGCAGTTGAGTCAGCTTGGGCAGCGAGCCAATATCCCGGTCTGTCCACTCCACCAAGGTAGTACAAAGGCTACTGTAAAGAAAGCAATTAAGCAGGCTATTGACCAAGGTCACATGTTTGTCATCGTTGATACTGCGGGGAGACTGCATCTTGATGATGAGCTTATTGAAGAACTCAAAGAAATTAACGGAATTGTCAAGTTTGATTACCGTTTACTTGTTGCCGATGGGATGAGCGGTCAAGATGCGGTAAATCAAGCAAAGGCGTTTCGAGAAAAGATCGGGTTAGACGGTGCGATTCTTACGAAAATGGATGGTGATGCTCGAGGTGGTGCAGCACTGTCCATAACCCGGGCTGCGCAGGTACCGATATTCTATATTGGCACGAGCGAAAATCTGGATGGTCTTGAGCAATTCTATCCAGAGCGTATGGCGCAGCGAATTATGGGTATGGGTGATCTGGCGAGTCTTACGGAAAAGTTGAAGGTTGTTGAGGGAGGGTTCGACGAAAAGAAAATACGAGCTAAGGCAATGACGGGAGAACTCAATTTCGATGATTTCCTCGCCCAGCTAAAAGCAGTCAAAAAACTCGGTCCTCTATCAACGCTTGCCGCAATGATGCCGGGTGTTAAAGAAAGCGATGTTGATGAGAATGAATTGAAGAGAATCGAAGCGATTATCAATTCAATGACAAAGAAAGAAAGAGTTAACCCCGATGTGATCAATGGGTCGCGCAAACGCCGAATCGCCGCAGGCAGCGGTACAACAACGAGGGATGTAAATCAACTGTTAAAGCAGTTTGACTACGCGCGTGATTTATTGAAAAAAATGGGGAGGCGTAAAATCCCCAAGAACTTTCCGTTCAAGATGTAACCACAAAAAAAGGGAGAGCACTGCTCTCCCTTTTTAATGCAACTGTATAAATCTAAGCTTGTTCTTGTACAATAAGATTGAAATAATGTCTTACATTCCAGCCTTCACTGAGCAGTGTATAGTAACCATCATACTCCTGAACGCCACGTACAAAAAATTCGTATCTCACAAACGTCATATTATTCCAGCTTGCAAAATTCTCAGTTTCTGAACCGGATCCGTCAGCAATAATACGGAATTGTGCACTTAGTCCAATATTGACAGATGTCGTAATATCAATCTCAGCTGTATAATCTGTAGGGTCTTGCATTACATCAAAGGCATACTCATAGAATGTTTCTTCCCAATTCCATTTGAGTGTACCATTAACACTGATCGTATCGACCATCGAGAATACGGTATGGAAGTATATTAAAGGACGGGTTTGACCGATGATCCAGGTATCGAGCCCGGTCCACGGCATTGTATCACCACCCCAAACATCAGGTTCTGGCATAGCCAACCAGATAACCGTATCAATTACAGTCCCCATGCTATCAAGTGGTAGTTTCCAGAAAAATTCATAGTAGAGAGTATCAGTACCTTCAGGCACATCGTATCCAAGTGGACCTGACCATCCTAATGGCGGTGAGGCAAGACCCGGGCCAAAGCTTGAGTAACCACTATAAGCATCGACGTTTGTCATCATGGCAGTTGCACCAAATCCCTGAATTAGTTGGTCAGCCTGGTATTGCTCTTCAGGATCGACATCATCACCACAGCCATTGAAACCGATCATGAATAACAAAGCTATACCTACTGCAAAGAGTCTTTTGGACATTTTTCCTCCTTTTTATAGACTTAAATATTATAATAACATAGGATAGATTGTCAAGGTGTTTGGACAGAACCCAGGAAACCCCCAACTCGAGTAAAGCAGTTATTCTCTCATTTACATTCATCTCATTACATTCCCCGTCCGTTACACTACGGGGCAGGCGATATTTTCAACATCTCGCAACCCTCGATAATCTTCGACGAGATCTTCGATAAGTAATTAAGTTATTGGCACCTTTGAATCCTAACGGATTGGAAGGGACCCACACACCTTTTTCTAGTCTGTCTAATGATAACCAAGCGCTTAACCAGTGTACATAGTGCAAATCGTGCACTCCCCATAAGAAAATAGATAAGTAAAGGTGTGGGGTGGAAATGAGATTTCATCTGGAAGGGAGCTGCGCTGGAACACAAACAGTTATTGAGTAACTAAGTAATTAAGTTATTAACGCATTACGCTCTACTCTTTACGCCTTACAATCTTGTAGCTTGTCCCGATTTATCCCGCTTCGTATTATAATTCTACAAATAGGATTGCGGGATTTATCATTTTAGATTATATAATATAGGAAAATTGTGGATCCCGCAAAGCGGGAGGATTTGGAGCTTGAAGAAACGTAGTTGTCTTTTAGCCCTTGACAATTCAAGGTTTCTTAGTATAATGATACACTATGAGAACATTGAAGAGAATAATTGGAAAAGGAGCATGGGGATAATGCTGTTCTTTATTCCTATTGATTTTTCCGTTTACCAGAAGGTGAAACCCACCTGAGATATTGATATTAGTTTAGCGTAAGGCGCCGTGGGTTTTACCCACGGCGTTTTTTTTTACGCTACGCGCTTGAGCACGCCAAAGGCGTGCAGGAGGTTTTATGAAAGAAGCCGTTAAATGTGAGAGTTTGAGCAAGAGCTTTAAAAAGAAGAAAAAGGTAATTGCCCTTGATAATGTTTCGTTCACGATTGCGAAGAACGAAATCTTCGGGATCGTGGGACCAAATGGTTCAGGCAAGAGTACGTTGATTCGAATTCTATCGACATTGCTAATCCCGGATAATGGTTATGCGCAGGTTTTTGGCCATGATGTAGTGCGCGAATACAGTAAGGTACGACCTTTGATAAATAGGGTGAGTGTTGATGCGGCATTCTTCAAAGGGATTTCAGCTTGGGAAAATCTACGCTACGCAGGAAGACTCTATGGTTTGAGCAGCAAGGAAACCAAACAAAAGACGCTTGATATCTTAGGACAGCTCGGTTTTGACGAGAAGCGATACTATGAACCACTTGAGGATTTATCACGTGGCATGCAGCAAAAGATTGCGATTGCGCGAGCGTTTTTTACCGCGCCTATGCTCTTGCTTCTTGATGAGCCAACGACTGGTCTGGACCCGCGTTCGAAAATGGAGGTCCAGGAGTTCGTGCATAGAGCAATGAGCAGTAATGGTTTGACTATTGTTCTTACGACGCATGATATGAAAGAGGCTGAATCTTTGTGTGACCGCGTTGCAATAATCATCAAGGGTCGATTTGTTGTACTCGAAAAACCATCGACCTTATTGAAAAAATCGCGTAAATCAAATCTTGAGGAGGTTTTTCTTGAGATAACAGGCAAGGAATGGAAGGAGATAGAGTATGAATCTTAAAGCACAAGCTTATGGTTCGATCGCCTTTATCGAAAGAAATTTTGCTCTGATAAAGCGTTATATCGGTTGGGAAATCGTTTTCTTAACCTATAATATCGTTAACGCTTTGGCGATCGGTTTGATCGGTGCACGTATGGGTAAGGATATGGTCTTGTACCTTGTTGTTGGAGCTATGGTTTGGGGTTTTCTTTCGATCCTATTCCATGAAATATCAGAGTCAATAGCCTGGGAACGATGGGAAGGTACGATTGAGTATACCTTTATGGCACCAATTAATCGGTTCACGCATCTTATCGGCAATTGTCTTCATGCAGTAACCTATGGAGTCATTAGAAGTACCCTCATCCTTGTGTTGGTGGTTCTGTTCTTTGGCATTTCATTAAAAGGCGCTAATCTGCCGGCCCTGGTGATTATTCTTATCGTCTCTGGCCTATCCTTTGTCGGGCTTGGTCTAATCGCTGCAGTATTGCCATTATTGTCTACTGAAAAAGGTGCTTATGCTACCCATATCTTTGAGGCAGTGCTTCTACTTGTCTCAGGCGTGTACTATGAAATCGAGGTTTTGCCGGTTTGGATCCGACCTCTGAGTTATATTTCACCGGCAACTTATACGCTAAGAGCGATGCGTGCAGCTCTGCTCCAGGGAACTGGGTTGGGCGAATTGCTGCCGACTATTGTCTTGCTATTGGCTATCGGGATCATTCTAATTCCTCTGGGCATCATTGTTTTCCAGCAAGCTGAGTTCTATGCCAAGAAAACAGGTAAGCTTAAGCGTTCCGGATAGATATTTTCACTGGATAGCAACAACCCTGCAGAGCTTACTCGGTTTTTATAATCTTTATCGTACGCTCAGTATCCTCACTTCTAGCCTTCACCAAATAAACACCGGGCGGACAATTCAAACCTTGATTGTCTGCACCAGACCAGGAAATATTAGTAGGCAGTAAGGGGTAGGTAGCAGGCAGGGGAAATTCCTTAACTAATTTTCCTGTTACATCGTAAATTTTCAACTCTATGCGCTCTACACTTTGCCCTATATGGAAGTTGATCCCTGTTTTCTTGCTGAAGGGGTTGGGCGTAGCACTCAACATCATTTCATTTCCGTTATTATTATGCGTTTCCCAGATGCCCGGGTTAAAACGATTTGTTTTATAGTATATTTCTTCCTGCCCTGTACCATCTCTTTGATCCCACCAGAAAAGCTGGACAAAATCACTTGGATTGAGACAAATCTGGGGGTCGAGTCGAATATCAGGGTAATTGAAAGTCAACTGTACATTGGGTTCCCACTGACCAGCTTGCTTATTATAGTATTTGTACATTATTTCGATATGCCCGGATATTGATTCATGAAATGTCAAATGGACATCTGAATTGAGTCGGCTTACTGCGATATCAATATGGGGTACTGCCATCTGTGAAGGGAATACTGTTTCCGGGCCCCAAGTTAGATTAGCCGAATCCCAAATCAAATAATGGATTTTTTCGCTGAGAGATTGTCCACCGCCATAGACAAGATGCATATCGCTGAGTGTGTCAGCAGCTAAACGTGGATAGACACTGGGGAAGCCATTATTGGTTACTGGCTGAGATGGAGACCAAGTGTCGTTTTGATAATATCGGTGAAATAGCTCAGGGATGCCGCTTTGATAGTCCTGGAACACACAGTGAATTGTATTATCTGGGGCAACTGCAACACCGTAATAGCCGTTTGGTTCATCGCTCAGATCAGTTACCGGCATTTTTGCACTCCAGCCGGTGCCATCATTGGTCGCAAACCAGATCGTTCTTGGTGTATTATTTTCATTGAGCCAGAAGGTGTACACGACATCACTTGTATCACATAATACTTTGGGTCGCCCAGCCAGGCCTATGGAATCGCTCTGGGTGATTCTTTCCTCATCCTCCCACATACCAAGTGAATCATTATATTTTCTATATCCTAAATCATAGAGTGCCCCAGAAGCTCCGAACCAACGCAAAAACACAACGTGAACATTATTTTTCTTATCGACCGCTATCCAGGGAGAATTATGGGCGGTGTCGAGGTTTGAAATCGCGAATAAGCTGCTCCAGATTGTGTCAATCCTTACGCGGTAATGAATTTCATCGCGCCCATTGAGCCGGCGGTTATCTTTCCAGACAACATGTATCTTGCCCAATGCATCAGCAACGCCTCTTGGCGTTATTGATTCTTTGGCATCATTTAGGCTCAATAACTCATCATCTCGCCAGCCAGCTGGCGTATCAATCGGACAGGTCAGGATGGAAATCTCTGGGTCTATTTGGATGTCGATATTGCCGAATTTATCAATATCGCCCCATGCAAAAACAGCTAAAAAGACTGTCAAAGGAATAAATAATCTTATCATATAACCTCCCCCTTCTTAGAAAGCTAGAAGAAGGCGCAGAGAGGCATGCCATGTTCTGCCTTCTATTAATTTATTATACTGAAGCGGAGAGAATTGTCAACCAGTGCCGTTTTAAATGTTTCATGATATGCTCGACCGCGTTGATTTGGATGATCGCTTGGGGTTAAGACCCCTTGCCTCATTCGATAGTATTAATCCTGGAATAGATAAGGTATACATTTTTTCACTATATAACGCTATTTCAGTAAAACTAATTTTCTTGTAAAGGTTTGTCCATCAATATTGAGCGTACAATAGTAAATACCATGGGGCAATTCTCGGTATTTGTTATCCGTACCATCCCAGGTAATGATAACAGGCAGTCCGGAGTAAACAGTAGGCAGTGGGAATTCTTTAACCAATCTTCCGTTTATGTCATATATTTTTAGCCCAATTCTCTCTGTCCCGTTTGGAAAACGAGAATTCTCTTTCCCCTGGGACAGAACACTTTGCCCTATGCAGTATCTAATTTTTATTTCGCCTTTAAATGGATTCGGATAGATTATTTCGAATAATGGTTGTTTGGGCAGAGAGAATGAATCGACACTGAATATTTCAATAAATCGCGGCGGTTCATTTGGTTTGAATGCAACGAGGGTTGAATTTGGTACTGCTGCCCAGAATGTACTGAACGTATCTAAGGGTGTTGAAGCGACAATCCAGAAGTCAGATTCACTTACATTTGGATACAAGTAGAGTAACCCTTCATCAGCTACTAATTTATTATAATGGAGCGCCCACATGGTCGTACCATCAGACATTACAAAATTGAACTTCGCTTCACTTGAGCCAATCGCTGAATCAAGTTTAGTTATTGCTATTCTTAAACATTCTTCAATAGTTGAATCAAGATACGTGTCGATGATCTCCATAATATAGATTGCATAAAGATCAGAATCAAGGTAAATGGGTTCATAGTCAGGCGGATTAAGCTCCAGGTAGTTCGGGTTTATCGTGGTGATAAGATTGATGAGTTGCTTGATAGGTAGCGTTCCGTTATGGGCAAGAAGCATTTGTAAATTCCGGTGCAATGAATTCCTTAAAAAAGGATGCGGGTTAGGTATGCCGCTACAAGGTCCGCTTGTACCGCTGCGTACATGGGCGATGCCGCAGTGCTCAGTATATTTTATCATATTCTCAACCGCGGTGGTGTACCTGGGATCGACCTGCGCGGCTGGTCCGCCGCGCGTAATTGCTGCCAATAACCCCTGGGTATCAGGGGATTGGAAGTAGCTGATGCCCCAACCATCGGGATTGTTTATCCCCAATGCTCTTAGTGAATCAAGGTGTGTCTTTATGGTATCAGCCAACGTGCTGGTTAGTTCGGAAAAGATGATCCCCCAGAAACGACAATTGTGCACATTGGATTTTTGTTTGGGGAAAGATTCATTAACGAAATATGTGACTATCATTATGGAAACAATGGATGTGAGAATATAGACTAATCGGCGAAGTTTTACCATACTATAAACACTTTCCTTTAATTTATTATACTGAAGCGGTTTAATTTGTCAAGCATTGCGCCTTATAGTGACTTGACATCGTTTTGCTTTTCAATATAATTTGGTGAGATGTTATCATTAATCTTTATCCTGCTCGTAAACACCGATGTTTTCTTATTACCGAATGATGCGATCGAGATAAAAATATGGCGCCAAGAAGATTTAAGCGGTTGGTATTCAATTGACGCTGATACGTCCGTAAACATTCCATTATTGGGTAAGATTTCAATAAAAGATATACCGATCGATTCGCTCCACCGGCTACTGGCTAACAA
>JAUWGT010000007.1 GCA_030606265.1 Candidatus Stahliibacteriota bacterium
CTGTATCCTTCGTAGTAGTGAAACCGTCCTTGCATCGCGATAATCTTCTTCTGTTTGAGACTGCCGAAAATCAACCTTCCTTTATGGGATTCTACGGTCGAGAGGGGGAAATGCGGCAATTTGCCATAGGTGAATGTCTTACTGGTCTTGAATGATTTAATCAGCGAACCTAAACCAGTTCCGAGGATGATTCCGATCTGCGGTTTTGTCTTTGTGCGCTGGCGTAGGTAATCAGCAGCAGCCAATGCTTCCTGTTTCATTTCGTCTCGAGTCTTTCAAGTAACCTCAGATATGATTCCAAGAGCCCTCTGAATTCTGATACAAGTAGAAGCTTTTGGTGTTCAATCATTTTTGTTTCTTCTTTGACTCGAGCGAGCTCAGTTTGAGCTTCTCTTAAAAACCTCTGAGCTTCGACTTTTGTATTGGCGATTATTGTTTCAGCTTCTTTTCTGGCGCCGTTTTTCAGTTCATCTGCGGCCTTCTGGGTTGTTGTGAGTGTATCCTGTAAGATCTTTTCCATACGGTGATAGTCTTCGATTTTTGCATCCATATCCTTGACTTTCTCGCTGAGACCAGCATTTTCCCGGAGTAGATTTTCGAGTTCCGTAGATACCATTTCAAGGAATGATCTAACTTCATGGGGGTCGTAACCTCTCAGCGATTTCCGAAATTCCTGCTTGCGGATTTCTAAAGGGGTTATCGGCATTTTACCTCCTTGCATAGAAAGTTCAAATGGTTATTCATACATAACCGCCCGGTTACCGCTTTCGCGTTTTGCCTGGTAAAGCGCGTTGTCTGCTTTCTTTATCAATTCGTATGTTCCACCTGCATCTTCGGGGAATCCCGCAATGCCAATTGAAATAGCAAGTTCTTTTACCTTTAGTTTGTCTTTGAAGAAATCATGATGTTTTATGTACTTTAGGATACGTTCTGCAGTTTTTTTGGCGTGTGGCTTTTTAGTTTCAGGTAAGAGAACTATGAATTCATCACCACCATAGCGAGCCACGACATCCACGCTTCGTACACTGCGCTCGAGAATATCAGCCAGATCTTCTAGTACGTGATCACCAATCTGATGCCCGAATTCATCATTGATTTTCTTGAACTGATCAATGTCAACAAATAGAATTGAAAGGTTGTGTTCATACCGTGAAGCTCGCTGCAGCTCTTTGCTAAGCTGGTTCTCAAAATACCGGCGGTTGAATATACCAGTTAAAGGATCAAGCCATATACGATGTTTGACGCGTGAATAGAAACAATTAGGCTTGAGCAGGTGTTCAACAAAAACATAAGGGTGTATCTTGAGGATATCGAGAAGTTGACCAGAACTTATTGTATCGATTTTGTATTGGCAGAGCAAGAAAAGTCTTAAATCAGGCTGGGTATTGAAATCATCCAGGATATCTTCGTATCCAAGATAGTCATTTGTGCTTTCCAAAAAGACACGTAAACCTTGGTAGTTCTTTGGTAGCTTATCATACTCACTTTTTATCCAGGGGATAAAATCAGCTGCACCAAGGCCTTTACTAATGGTGGTTATTTGCTTTTTGAACTTACGTTTCAAATATGTACTGTCTTCTTCACTACCGACAAAAATACATCTCTCCTTACGTTCGTTACCTTCGGTTATGAGTGGTACGATGTTCTCGAGAAGCTGTTTACTTTCTCGATACAGATAAAGCGCATGAACTGGTAGTTCAAGCTCAATACCTTCATACCCTAGTTTTATGTATCTATTCATTTCATGCTCTCCGTTGACCTAATATTGTCTCAAGGGCATCAAGCGCCCCGGTCATTTTATTGATATCATAATTTCCCATGTGGCCAATTCTGATTATCGTGCCCTTCAGATCAGCTTGGCCGTTGGCAAATAGGATGCCGTGCTTTTCTTTCAGTTCATTTATAAGCTCAGTACTGTTATTTTTCGGGACTTTCATGACGCTGAGTGCGTTTGATGGATGTTCAGGGAGTAGGTCTAAACCCATATTACCGATGCGTTCGCGGACGTATTTTGCCAGCTTCTCATGATGCTCGAGAACTTCTTCAACCCCTCTTTTTAAAATTTTGTCAAGGCCAGTTTTTAGCCCGTATAGCACGTTTATTGCTGGGGTCCACGGGGTTTGGTTCTTGACCCGGAATTTTTCATAGATATTGAGGTTGAAATAATAGCTGGGCAGGTCAGACTCTTTCATTTTTTCAAAAGCCCGATCATTGACCGAGACAAAGGATACCCCAGGTGGTGACATCAATGCTTTTTGTGAAGCCCCAACTAGGACATCGATATGCCAGTCGTCTTGTGGGCACACATCAGCACCGATGCCCGCAACGCCGTCTACAACAAGATACGAACCGTGGTTTCTTACAACTTCACCGAGCGCCTTGATATCGTTTAGGGCGCCGGTCGATGTTTCGGTAAGAGTTGTAAAGACAACGGTTGGCTTATTTCTTTCTTTCAATATCTCTTGAATTGTTGAAGCTTCGATTGATTTTCCATATTCTACTTTGGTAATAATTGGGTTCGTATGATAACCTTCGCAGATTTCGAGCCAGCGTTCCCCAAATTTACCGCAGATAGCGACAATTGGTTGGTCAAGGCTTGATAAAATATTGCTACATGCTGCTTCCATTGCACCGGTACCGGATGCAGAAAAGAAAAATATTCTACTTTTGGTGGACAGTATTATTTTCAGACATTCCGCAATTTCACCAAGCATTTTGGCGAATTTTTCCTCACGATGATAGATAAGAGGTTTTGAAATGTCTTTTATTACCTCGTCGGGTATGTCAACCGGTCCAGGTGTAAAAAGCGTGTAGCTACTCAATTTTACTCCTGCAATCTTGGCAAAAGGTCTGTTCTTTTTCGTCAGTGTCTTTTACTGTATTGGAAAAGTGCATAATACACTTATTATTGGCACAGTGGACGAGACCAAAAAGGTGACCTATTTCGTGGACAATCTCTTTAGAAATACGCTCTCTTGTATTGTCGCCATTGAGACGGTAAGTCGAGACGATCGCGGTTTTTCGTATGGGGTTGGCTAAACCGAATATGAAGTTCATGTTTTGCGCATATATGTCAACGTTCACTAAACAGAGTTTATATTCGATATCTTTGTCGTTCTTGCTTGCGATATCATCTAGAATGACCGCTGCATTATACTGCTGTCTTAATGGGTTGTATGAGCTTTTTTGTAAAGTGATATGCCCTTGATCCTGCGCCATAAGGCTAAAAGAATCTTTGATCACGTCTTGTGCCAGGGGGAAAATGTCTAATGTCTCTTGTTGATAGACTCTGATCATTCTTTCTCGTTTAGCTTCTTTATAAAGGGAGCAAAGAGATCGATCGGCACCGGGAAAATGGTTGTAGAGTTTTTCTCGGTAGCTATTTCACTGAGGGTCTGCAAGAAGCGCAGTTGTATACCGGCAGGGGTTTGGCTGATGATCTTTGCCGCTTTGTTTATGTTATCTGCAGCTTGGAGTTCGCCTTGAGCGTGGATAACCTTTGCTCGTCTTTCTCTTTCAGCTTCTGCCTGGCGGGCAATCGCTCGTTGCATCTCTTGCGGGATATCGACATGTTTGATCTCTACAGCTGAGACTTTGATACCCCAGGCATCGGTTTGTGTATCAATGATTTTCTGCAACCGCTGATTGAGTTTTTCTCTTTTGGTGAGGATATCGTCGAATTCATACTCGCCGAGTACACTACGTAGTGTAGTTTGCGCGAGCTGACTCGTGGCGTACAGGTAATCTTCAATTTCAAGGATTGCTTTGTCCGGTTCGAAAACCCGGAAATAGGCGACCGCATTGACCTTTATCGATATATTATCCCTGGTTATGACATCTTGCGGTGGTATATCCATGGCAACGACCCTCAGCGGAACTCTAACCATTTTATCAATACCAGGCCAGAGGATAAACAGACCAGGTCCCTTGACCTTCAAAAATCTACCGAGTCTGAAGACAACTGCTCTTTCATATTCTCTCATTACCCTAATTGCACTGATGACAATTAAGACAAGAACAATAATAAGTATTCCAGTAAATCCCATATATTCCTCCTTATAGTATAATATTCTATGTATATAAAGCAGAAAGTCAATACTACCGCCCTTTCAAATAGGTAATAGGCGTATCTTCATTGCATAATGAGGTATCCTTGAGTTGACAAAAGGGGTTTTCTGAATACATTAGAATATGGGTTTATTAATACTATTTCTTGCTTTGCATACTGATTTCAAAGGTGTTTGGGTTCCGCGTTGGTCAATCCAAGATAGAAGCGCTATTTTTGACCACTTAGATGGACGATTCAATCATATTTTTCTCCAGATCTTTGCTCTGGGTGAGGCTTATTATCCATCAACGTATGTGCCCAGTAAAATGCAATCTGATAGATGGCTAATAGAATTCCTGAATGAAGCACACCGCCGGAACATCAAAGTGTCGGCATGGATCAATGTGCTTTATTCATGGGGCTTTGCACCAAAGACCATGAATAGTAAGCATCCTATTGACCGACAACCGAATTGGTATGTACGCGACCAGGATGACCGGTCAATTGTTGATTACACTGTTGAAGAACTAAAAGACATAGGTACTGAGGGTTATTATCTGACACCGGCAAATCCACAAGTACAATCTTATATCATAGATATCGCGCAGGAAATCATTAGAAAGTATGATTTTGACGGGATTCATTTTGACTATATACGCTATCCAAGATCTAACTTTGTTTATGATGTAAGTCTGCGCAGCAAATTCATGAGAAAGTACTATGTGGATCCACTTGATTTGATCAGCAAAGATGAATTGAAGGCAAGGTATGGTCTTTGGGGATGTGATGATCTGGCTAAGCAATGGCGCGAGTTCGCGGCCGCTGATCTTACAGCTTTTGCAGGGCAAATGAGAGATGCGTTAAAAGGGGAGCGACCCGATATTCTGATCTCCGCGGCGGTCAAACCTGACTATTTAAGTGCACGCTATGAGTATCATCAGGATTGGTTAGGCTGGTTAAATGCCGGTTATGTAGATCTTGTGTGTTTGATGGCTTATGGTAAATACATAAAGAAAAACCTGAATAAGATTCAAAAAGCAGTAAATGATCCCTACCGCGTAACCGTTGGTTTGGGACTGTATGTTTTATCGCCTGAGGAGATAAGCCGGCAGGTGGATTTGGTTAAGTCAAGAGCCTTTTCCGGGGTCGTTTTTTTCTCCTATGATCAACTCAAAGAGAACAAAGCATACTTAGATGCGTTGAGATAGAGGGTAGAAAAGGGGAGGAGATGGCAGGAAAGGGCTAAGAAGGCAATAAAAGGTTTACAAAAAAAGCCAGCTTGTTTGGCCTTCTCGAGCCATCTTTAATCCTTCTTACGCCCTCTTATGCCTTCTATCCCTTGACACAGGTTGTGTTTCGTGTAGAATAAATGAAATGGAGAAGATATTGCTTCTCATGGGAACCAACCTTGGTGACCTGGAAACTAACCTCACGAATGCCTTGAATGAATTGGAAAATAATGACATAAAGGTATTGAAAAAGTCCAGGATTTACCGGACCAAACCCTGGGGTAGGATCGATCAACCGGATTTCTTGAATATGGGGTTAGAAGTGAGGTGTGATTATGAACCTTTGGATTTAATCCGATTACTCAAGCAAATTGAGGCAAAAATGGGCAGAAAACCAGATGGCATTCAATGGGGACCGAGGATAATTGATATTGATATCGTATTCTACGGCAGCCAGATCATCAGGACAAGAGAACTGACAATACCCCACGTGAGCTTTTTCAAACGTCCCTTTGCCATTAAGGTGCTGTCTGAAATCGCGCCGGATTTTATACCGCCTTGTTCTGATAAAAAATTGAAGGATTGTCTGAGTGGAGTTGAGCATGAAGGATCTGAGATTTATTACGGTTGAAGGCGTCATCGGTGCTGGCAAGACGTCATTAGTCGAGATCCTTGCCAAGCGGTTTCACGCTGGTATGGTCCTTGAGAAATTCGAGGATAATCCATTTCTCGAGAATTTTTATGCAGATCCTGCAAAACATGCATTCCATACTCAACTCTATTTCTTGATGTCACGGTATCGTCAGCAAAGGCAAATATCCCAAATTGACCTTTTCGCATCGCGGATCATTGCTGACTACTTTTTTGAAAAAGACCGTATTTTCGCTGAGATAAATTTGAATGAAGAAGAATTTGCTCTATACGATAAAATATATGGATTAATCGAACGAGATGTCCCAAAACCTGATCTCGTCATCTATCTTCAGGCTTCAGCAGAATTTCTTTACAAGCGGATAAGACAGCGTGACCGCAATTTTGAGAGCGATATCGACTTCGGCTATATTGAACAGTTGTGTGAGGCGTACAACGCCTTTTTCTTTCATTACAAGACTTCACCACTGCTTATCGTTGATATCAAGGGCTTTGACTTCACTGGAAATTCCAAGGACCTTGATCTGATTTGTGAGGAAGTGAAGAACTTGAAAGAGCCGCGTAGGATTCTATCACGACAATGGTGACAATAAGAACATTGGCTTCTATGAGACAGAAGCAGGAGAAGATTGTTTGTCTTACTGCTTATGATTATCCAACCGCATGCATCCTTGATAAGACAGGTATTGATGTCATACTGGTCGGCGATTCTGCAGCCAATGTTTTTGCTGGCGAAAAAAATACATTACCGATTACCATGGAAGAAATGTTATATCATACACGAATTGTGAGCCGAGCTGTGAAAAATGCTCTGGTCATTGCAGACATGCCATTTTTATCTTATCAAACATCGATCCAGGATGCAGTGTATAATGCAGGAAGGTTTTTGAAGGTCGGTGCGGCTGGTGTTAAGCTTGAAGGCGGTGCACCGATCCTTGATGCGATCAAGCGACTTGTTGCACTCGGCATCCCAGTAATGGGACATCTTGGTTTGACACCTCAGTCTATTCACGAATTGGGTGGCTATAGATTACAGGGTAGCACAGAAGAAAGTGGCGCCATTCTGATTGCCGATGCTAAGTCGCTTGAGATGGCTGGTTGTTTTGCTGTGGTCCTTGAGAAGATACCAGCTAGTCTGGCAAAGGAGATCACGGCAAGCATTTCCATACCGACCATTGGTATTGGAGCTGGGCCTTTTTGTGATGGTCAAATTCTCGTTTTGCACGACATGATCGGTCTGTTTGACGATTTTTCACCTAAATTTGTTAAACAGTATGCACATGTTGGTGAAGCGATACGTCAGGCAGTCGAGCAGTACCGGGATGAAGTAAGAAAGGGCGTTTATCCGGACAAAGCTCATTCTTTCGATTGAATTTAAGTATTATGCCTATCAAAGACGACAAAAAAGATTTATCTGACAACGAGAGTCAGTATACTAAAGAGCTGAAAGCGCAAGTCAAACAATGTGCTGAAGATCTTAAGAGATCAAAAGAGCTTTTAGGGCAGGAAGCACAAGAGCGTAAACTTACGGAGCAAGCCTTAAGGACTGCAGAGCAGGAAAAAACTGCTATACTTGATAGTATGGCTGAGCACGTGATCTTTCACGATAAGAATATGAAAATCGTGTGGGCAAATCGAGCCGCTGCTAAATCGGTCGGTATGACAACCGAAGAATTGGTTGGCATGAATTGCTATGAAGTCTGGCAAAAAAGAGATACAATATGTGAAGGATGTCCAGTTATTAAAGCCCTGGAAACCGGTATACCCCATGAGAACGAAATGACGACACCGGATGGTCGATCTTGGTTCTTACATGGCTATCCAGTGAAGGATGACAAAGGCAAAGTCATCGGTGCAGTTGAAGTGGCCATGGATTTGACCGTTCTCAAACAAGCTGAACAAGCCTTGAGAGAATCAGAAAGAAAAATAAGAACGGTTTTTGATTCTACGAATGATGCGATCATTATTTATGATCTGAAAGGGCATATCCTGGAAGTCAATAAAACAGCGTGCGATCGGCTTGGTTACACGCGCGATGAATTTTTGAACATGACCGCAATGAATATAGCTTCGCCGGTGTATGCAAAGCTGGTCTTAAAGCGGATTGAGGAGTTAAAGGCAAAAAAGCAGCACTTTTTTGAGACTGCCCATGTGACAAAAGACGGCAAAATTATCCCGGTTGAATTAAGCAGCCGGGTCATTGAATTTGATGGCAAACCCGCGATCCTTAATGTCGCCAGAGATATGACTCAACGTAAGCGCGCTGAAGTTGCACGGCAAGAAAGTGAAGAGATATACAGAACTCTGGTCGAGACACTACCTGAAGCGATTATCATCAGCGATTTAGAAGGGAAGATAATTCACCTATCAAACCAGACCCTTGAACTGACCGGGTATGCTAAGGAAGATGATATTATTGGAAAAGATGCTTTTGATTTCATCCACCCTGATGACCAGCACAAGGCGCAAGAGAATTTGCGGAAAACACTTGAACAAGGTCATATTGAGGCTGAATACCGACTATTGAAACCAGACGGCACCTACTACATAGGTGAGTTTAACGCCGCCGTGATCAAGGATGCCCAAGGTAAACCAAGAGCATTCCTTGCTTCAATCCGGGATATTTCAAAGAAGAAAAAGGTAGAAGAAGCTCTAAAGCAAAGTGAAATTCGTTACAAGTCACTTTTTGAACGAAGTCTATTATGTATTTATATACATGATTTTGAAGGCAGGTTTCTTGATGCTAATAATGCCGCGCTAGATATGTTGGGGTACAACCGTGAAGAGATACCCAATATCAATCTCGCAACATTGCTTGATGCTGACCAATTATCCAAAGCGTACCGTATGATTGAAGAAATCAAGAATATCGGGTCTCAGAAGGAAGGGGTTGAATATAGGTTGTTGCGCAAAGATGGCGATTTTGTCTGGGTCGAGGCTGAGGGTACACTATTACATAAAGATGGTAAGCCTTTTGCCATACAAGGAATTGCGCGTGACATCACAAAACGCGTCATTACCCTTGAGGCACTGCGTCAAAGTGAACAGAAATACAAAACACTTACAGAAAATGTGAATGTCGGTATCTACAGAAACACAATTGGTCCGACCGGTGAATTCATTGAAGCGAATCCAGCGATTGTGAAGATGTTCGGCCACGAAAGCAGGGATGCATTTCTGGCCATTGATGTGGCAGATCTGTACCAGAACCCTGATGACCGAAAGAAGTTCAATGAAAAAATGCTCGTTCACGGATATGTCAATGATGAAATCCTGCTATTGAAAAGAATAAATGGATCGCCTTTCTTTGCTTCTGTTTCGGCCGTTGCGGTCAAGGATGAACAGGGTAATGTTCAGTACTATGACGGTATGATAGAGGACATTACCGAGCGTATACAAGCTGAACAGGAATTAAAAAAGAGTTATCAGAAGTTGAAGGACGTACTCAATGGTACAGTAAACGCGCTTGCTTCGACAAGCGAAAAAAGAGATCCCTATACGTTTGGTCATCAGCATAGAGTTAGGCAACTTGCCTTTGCTGTTGCTGAGGAGATGAGGCTCGCGCCTGACCAGATCGACGGCATCAGAGTTGCTTCTATTGTCCATGATATAGGCAAGATCCATGTCCCTGCGGAGATACTGAATAAACCAGTTTCATTGAGTGATATTGAGATGGCTTTAGTAAAAACCCATTGTCAAGCTGGCTACGAAATTCTGAAAACCATAGAGTTCCCCTGGGATGTTGCTGAAATGGTGCTCCAACATCATGAACGGATCAATGGCTCTGGGTATCCGCGTGGATTAACCGGCGATAAAATGCTTTTGGAATCAAAAATACTCGCCGTTGCCGATGTTGTTGAAGCCATGGTTTCGCATCGTCCTTATCGAGCAGCACATAGTATAGATAAGGCATTGGAAGAGATCTCAAGAAATCGGGGTGTACTTTTTGATACGCGGGTTGTGGATGCCTGCTTGAGACTTTTTGGCCGAGGTTTTCAATTTGAATAAGTTACAGAAGATGGTGTGTCAACTATGACATAACCAATGAAAGAAACAAAGGTCAGAAAAAGAGATGTTCCAGACTACACCATAGACCAATCAATCTACACTCAGTTTGACCAAAGAAAAACAGTATTTGGGCGTATCCTTTATGACAAGGCGGCACCGTTTTATAAGAAGGATATGTATGAGAAGTCGGCGGAGATCATTGACCGTGACCAAAAGGGGTATTCACGGATTTTATTTGCTCGTACGCTGGCAGGATGGAGCGTATATGATTACTTTCACGGAGCATTTTCATGGAAGCAATTACACGACCCGAATAATATCATGTCCAAACCAGAGTTGGGTAAGTACCGGATCGCTGATAAAAATGGGATGAGCAAACAGATTAAAAAGATTGCACGTATGTACGGTGCTACCCGAGTCGGAATATGCCGCTTGAATAAACGATGGTTATACTCCCGTGATATGCAGGGGAATAAGGTCACTATCCCTGATGAATACGAGTATGCTATCGTCATGGCTATTGCCATGGATGAAAAAGCGATTGCCAAAAGTCCATCTTTTATTGCATGTGCGGAGACCGCATTGGGCTACTCGCGCATGGCATTCTGTATCGCATGTCTGGCTGAATTCATAAGACAGCTTGGTTACCAGGCAATCCCAATGGGTAATGATACTGGTTTGAGCATACCATTAGCCATTGATGCTGGATTGGGTGAATTAGGCAGGCTGGGGCTTTTGATTACTCCAGAATATGGTCCTTGTGTGCGGTTGTGCAAGGTGATAACAGATATGCCGCTGGTACCGGATAAACCTATTTGCTTCGGTGTTACGGATTTTTGCAAGCAGTGCAATCGCTGCGTTGAGGCCTGCGAGGCAGATGCTATACAGACAAAAATAGAACCATCATTTGATGTGGCATGTCCCTCGAACAATAAGGGTATTTTGTACTGGGCAGTTGACCATGACAAATGCTATCAATTCTGGATTGATAATGGAGGTGATTGTTCTAACTGTATCGCAGTATGTCCATTTGATCGGCGCAAGGGAACAACTTTCCCTAATAAACAGGGATCATGAACTTACCAGTGTTCTGGATCGTCATATTTGTTGTTAGTCTTTGCGTTTTGATCCGAGCTGCAGACTATTTTACGGGCGCTGCTGAAAGGATAGGCTTGTCCTTTGGTATCCCTGATTTTATTGTTGGTGTTACCATCATAGCTATAGGAACTTCTTTACCAGAGATTATATCATCTATTTTTGCAGTGCTAAGAAACTCTTCAGAAATAGTGATCGGAAATGTGATTGGTTCGAATATAACAAACATATTTCTGGTTGTTGGTATCACTGCAATAATTGGTAAAAAATTGAAGATCACTTATGAACTTATTCACGTTGATTTACCTTTACTAATGGGTTCTGCACTTTTCTTGACCCTAACTATATGGGACGGTAAATTCACTTTGTTCGAAGCACTTCTGTGTCTTGCAGGTGTTGTTGTTTATTTGCTCCATGCAGTAACCAGTGAGAGGCAGTACCTAGATAGTGAAAAGAAGGCAACTTTCAAGAAAGAAAGGCAAAGAGAAAAAATTGGTTGGAGGACATTTCTTGTTTTTATTATAAGTGCTCTTTTTATCTGTCTTGGTGGACGATACACGATCGAAGCGGTCATTAGATTGTCAGTAATATTGAACATCGGCAAGGAAATAATCGCAGCCAGCGCAGTTGCATTCGGGACATCATTACCTGAACTCGTGGTGAGTATTACTGCTGCAAAAAAAGGAAAGCCTGAGATTGCTATAGGAAATGTGCTTGGGTCAAATATATTCAATGCTCTGGCTGTAATGGGGATACCTGCTTTAATGGGAACTTTGATTATACCACAAAATATACTTACGTTTGGTCTACCGATTATGCTGATTGCATCATTACTCTTCTTTTTTATGGCTCAGGATAAGGAGATCACCCAATGGGAAGGTTGGTTACTCCTTATATTCTACGTTTTCTATATTAGCGGTTTATTCAAGATAAACTAAAAAAATGCCGTCAGAAAACGTTGCTGATAGCGTTATTACAGCATTGACTTTCAAGCTTACCGCGGTATAATTCCCCATGGTCAAATACACAAAACAACATGCCAGAGCAGGTTTGAAAGCCAAGTTGCCAAAATTGCAGGTTTTGCCAAATCAATTCAAAAGCTATAAGATTACAATTGCCATACCTGAATATACATCATTGTGCCCGAAAACAGGGTTGCCTGATGCCGGTTTGATCACGATTGAATATGAACCAAGCAAGTATTTTGTAGAATTGAAGTCATTGAAACTGTATATTTTAGCCTATCGAAACCTTGGCATTTTCTATGAGAATGCAGTCAACCGGATCCTAAAGGACTTTGTTAAGGTGGTACAACCACATTGGATGATTGTACGCGGTGCATTTAATACGCGTGGTGGTATGACTTCAGTCATCGAAGCCAAATACGGCAAGCCCAGAAAAAGCTAATCGCGTTTTTGAGGGAATATCCTCTCAAGAAACATGTAGTAGTAGATAGTGGCGTTGAAACAACATAATCGTTTGTTGAGTTCAGGACCCCACGTTTTTTCTTACATGAAAGAAAGGAGGCAAATCATGGTTAGAAGGATTGGTGGTTTATTGAGCATTATGGTCATTGGCTTTTGCCTTGTAGGGTGTCTTGGGATTAGTGGTTCTGAGAATATCAATGACATCATGACCCTACTTAAGGCAAAGGTTGGAGAAGAGGTTATAATGGCGCATATCGCAGATAAAGGTATGAGTTTTGATCTGTCAACCCGGGACATCGTTAAACTCAAGAAAGCTGGTGCGAGTGACGGTCTACTCTCATATATGATCGGTAAAGCCACTGGCGATTTCCCTTTTGAGCTTGGTGAAGAATTTATGGTCCACAGTCCTGCAGTCTACGAGCACCTTGCCATTTACCCGGTTTTCAGGAAGACATCATTAGAAATAGGCGATTACATAACTTTGGATAAAGCGCAAAGGAATAAAGTCGTGATCATTTCTGAATTGTCGAGCGCATCAGTACCAACCGTATTGATAAAGAATACCGGGATTAAAGCAATCTTCGTTATGGCAGGTGAGATAATCATCGGTGGCAAACAGGATAGAATGGTCTCATTCGATATTCTTATCCCCGGTGGCAAGGAAGTAAAAGTCGAGGTCAGATGTGTGGAACACGGCAGGTGGCACGGCAAATCGGTTGAGTTCTCATCCGGCGGCGCCCTGGGTTCTAAAGGTGTCAGGACTGCTCTTCAATTTAAAGAACAACATGATGTATGGGATGAGGTAAGCAAGAAATGCGCTGAGATCGATGTCGCGTCGCAGAGTGGTACATACGGGGCTATCCTCTCGAGCGAAGAGGTAGAGAAAAGGAGCAAACCATTCCTTGATGCGATGAAACAAGTTCTGACAGATAATGGTACGGTTGGTTTGATTATGGCGCTGAATGGCGAAGTTGTATGCGTTGATATCTTTGCAAATCCAAAATTCTTTGTTGAAGTCAAAGAGAAACTACTGAAAGCATATGTGCTTGATGCGATAAGCAGCGAAGAAACAAGCACAAAACTTGCCGGTAAACAAGAAATCCTTGATTTTTTCAATGAACTTAAAAATGCGAAGACTGCCGAACTCAAGAAATACGATGCAAACTGTAATACCGAGCTGGAATCTGATGTGCTTATCGGTAACGAGTCGCGCGATAAAGATGGAAGATTACAGCATCTTAACCTGTACAAGAAATAGCAGGGGTTATTGATGATAATAGGCTGCAGAGACTATTGTTGCCAGAGATAGCGCTTTAGGTCGATGCAGCCGTTTTCATCAAGAAAAAGACCTTCGTCTTCAAGTAGCTGTTTTTGAAGTTCATAGCCATGTTTGTGCTTGAGCGCAATGCAACCTTTACGGTTAATCACTCTATGCCAGGGCAGGTTCTCTTTGGACGAAGATGAGTGAAGAATGTAAGCAACCTGGCGCGCACTATGCGGGTTGCCAGCGAGCTTTGCAATCTGTCCATAAGTTGTTACCTGCCCTTCAGGTATTCTCTTTATAGTATCGACAACTCTATGATAGAATGATTTTGGCATCAAACCAGTATACAAACTCGCAATATTGTGTCAATACAAACCAAGGAATGAGCAAGGGCACTTACTTATCGAACTTGCCCCGTGAAATACAATGAATTATATATTCAGCTATACCCATTTGTCAATTTCCGTCTGAACTGAGTCCTCTTTGCTTTTTTCAGATTGCACGATGCACAATGTAGTGGTCGAGCCTGTCTCGAGTTATGTCGAGAGGCTTGCTCGACGATTATCAGTTTGAGCAGACCAAGCCTTCGTCCCGAGCTCAGGCCGAGGGGGTCTGCCACTACAAAATCTACGAAACTCCGCATATTTTATTGCAGCAGTAAAAACAGAATTACAAAAAAGTGGAGAGGAGTCAGGTCAAGAAGCCACTGAGAGCTTGATAATATCATTATTCATCGTTCTCTTGACATGAGCAGGAAAAAGAGTTAAATTTGTATATATCATAGGAGATTGTATGAAAAAAACATTATCCGCATTGATCAGTAGTTATATTATACTGTCATTTGCTATGCTATGCTGGGCTGAAGATTTCAGCTCGCCCAGAGCAACACTTGAAACATTGTTTCAAGCAATCCGCGATCGTGATAAAGAACTCTGCGCAGCATGCGTTAGTGAAGAGCTACGTCAAGAGATGCTTGAGAACTGGGATGAATCTGATCTGCCTGATGAATTCGAATATGAAATATTAGAAGAGGAGATCGGTGAATCCGAGGCTGTAGTCAAGATCAAAATGGTTAGCGATGAATACGGTGAGGAAGAGGATGAGCTATGGTTGATAAAAGAGGCTGATGGCTGGAAGATCACCATGGATACATACGATGATTATTATGACCAGATGGATACTTGTATAAAATAAGGAGATAATATGGCAACATATATACTGGCAACAAAACTTTCACCTGAATTGACCAAAGATGTAAAAAGACGTGCTGAGATAGGTCGAAAATGGCTTGATAAGGTAAAGAAAAATTGTCCAGAGGTCAAATTTCTTGCCCATTATGCACTCTTGGGCCCATATGATTTTATTGATATCTATGAAGCGCCTGATGAGCAATCAGCCGCGAAGGTTTCTATGATTAGCTTATCGAGCGGAGCGGTTGCCGCTGAGTCGTGGACTGCAATTCCCTATAAGAACTTTCTTGAGCTTATTGAAAATCTGTAGAGTCGGTTCTGATTCAATAAATTGAAGAATAAGGTCTATTTTTTCTTGAACAGACCAAAAAGACCACCACCTTCTTTTTCATCGTTTTTCTTCTCTTCCATCTTTTTAACTGGTTTGAGCGTCTTAGTCTTCTGAACTATCTTAACCAATCCCGAAGAGATCAGGCCATATAGGATGCGTACGGTTTCGAATTCTGAAACCCTTGCTTTTGACGCAATATCTTTGATTATCCGTGATCCATCAACAAATGACAGAATTTTCCATTCTTCGGGCTTCAGATGTATTTTTTCTACACCGGCTTCAGGAACTTCGATAATATTTACCACGACATCAAATGAGGGTATGAGTTTTTGAATTTTAGTCATTTCATCTATTCGACGTGCGGCTTCAAGTATTACCTGCTGTATCGGTAGATCAACCGTGCGTTGAAGTGTTTCTTCATTGGGATTGAAGACAAATCTGCCTTTTCTCCAACTTAGGATTGTATCGATGGCTGCTTCACCTTGAATTGAGTTTGTTTTGGCGTGAATAACTATGCCTTCCTTGAAGTAAACAATTCCAACATCATCTTCAGACTGAATGCGTAAACCGCCGTCTTTCTGACCGAGTTGGATCAGTTGGAACACATCAGTCAGTTCAAAATCCTCTAAGTTACCTTGTAAAGCCATTACTCTTTGTAAACACCCATGTTCTGGAATTTACTTATCCTCAGGGGAATGAGTTTATCGATCGGTATCTTGGTTAGTTCATCGAGGTGTTTGATGAGGACATCTTTTATATTTTTTGCAGTTTGCTCTGGATCTAAGTGCGCGCCGCCTACAGGTTCGGGTACGATCTCATCAATGATATTGAATTTCAGCAGATCTGAGGCAGTCATTTTCAGTGCTTCGGCGGCTTCTTTATTCTTGGAAGAATCACGCCAAAGTATGGCAGCACATCCTTCCGGTGATATTACTGAATAGATGGAATTTTCGAGCATGAGAATCCGGTCGCCAACCGCAATTGCCAGGGCACCACCAGAACCACCCTCGCCTAGGATCAAAACAACAAGTGGTACTGGTAAGACAGCGCATTCAAACAGATTTGTGGCGATCGCTTCAGCCTGACCGCGTTCTTCAGCATCTGCACCAGGATAAGCACCAGGTGTGTCGACCATGTTTATGATTGGCATCGAGAATTTCGCAGCCATTTTCATTATCCGTAAAGCCTTACGATATCCTTCTGGGTGGGGCATACCAAAATTCCGTTTGATTTTTTCCTTGGTGTCCCTTCCTTTTTGGTGTGCTACGATTGCGACGTTGAACCTATCGAACTTTGCAATGCCTGATACAACTGCCCAGTCGTCACCAAAACGGCGGTCACCATGAAGCTCTATGAAATCTTCAGTGATTAAGGGGATGATATCCAAAGGGTAAGGTCTTCTCGGGTGACGAGCAAGTTGGACCCGCTGCCAGCGACTTAAATTCGAGTATATCTTCTTCTTTAGTCGCTTGGCTTGGGATTCTAGGCGCTTGATTTCTTCATTGACGCCTTTAAGACCCTTTAGCTCTTCGATCTTTTTTTCGAGTTCGATAATCGGTCTTTCAAAATTTAACCAGATGCCATTCATTAGAACTCAAAACCTATGCCGATGGTGTTGATCAAACCCAGATTATGAGGGTACAGGGCACCAGCGTATTTGATAATCAGATTCCCTGGTCTGATTCCTAAACCAAAGCCTGGGTATACTCCATCGCGGTAAAGAACAGCACCATTGAGATTGGCGATTCTGTGGACTGAAATATCGATACCAAATCCACCCTCAAACTTTGCTGTGTTCACCAAATAATGTATGTCAAAACTGGGGGTGAATTTCTTGAAATCGTAGAAAGCGCCGACACTCATTCGAGCGGGTAGATTAACATCTTCATTATTTAATCTTATCTTCGAGCCGATATCGGATGCGCCAAGACTGACTCCAACCTTGGTGCCAGCATAAGCAAATGAGATATCAAAAGCTAATGCATAATCAGAATAAATGAGAATATTTTCTGATATGTACTTTAGGTTTATGCCGATTTTGCCTTGTGTTGTAATCGGTAGACTAGCGCCTAAGACTGCGGTGAAATCATTGGCTGAGTAATATGTCAATGAATCTTCACTCGGGTAGTTTGGATGCCATTCAATATCACCATAGTCAAAGTTTAGAAATGCGATACCTACATTAACAGTCTTTATTTTTCTACTCAGGGATAATGAAACACTCTGCATCGACAAATAAAAACGGTTGTAGGAACACCAGACTTGGTAATTATTTTGTGCTTCAAAATTTGCCGGGTTGTAAAAGATCGCTTCAGCATCTTTTGATACTGAAAAAGGTGTGGCTAAGCCGACCGGTGACGCTGGCAATAAGAGCGTGTTCACCCCGGATACCGCGATCAGAAAAACAAGCAGTGCAGTCATCATTACTCCTCAATGATCTCCACGTTGGCTCGTGGCAAGGCAACAATTTCCTTGTCTTCCAGCTCAACCTGGAGTACTCTCACCAAAGCCTCGGTTTCTATTTTTTTTAGTTCAACTGGTAGCGCTACTACCTTGCCTATTGCACCAAAATGTGGTTCTCTGATAATGCGAACCGCCATACCAATATCGAGCCCAGCCCCGCTTGAAATATCAGCAGTTTTCTTGGATGCGGGTGCTGTTTCTGTTGGCACGATCACCTCAGGACGCATGACCCCGGCTCTGATTTGGGTTGCACCATTTATGGACGATTTCTTACCCGCTAAAGATTTAAGCAGCTGGAAGGTTCGAGCAGCCATGCTCATTTTGCCAAACCCTTCAGTTATAATCAGGGTTAGACCGACCTGCTCAGATCCAGTAATCGCAACCCCGATATCATAACCCATGAATTGTTTGAGGTCATCGTCTTCAATACCACCGATTACGATACCTTTGACGCCAACTTTCCTGGCTTGTTCCAATGCACTATAGGTCACAATTGAACCACCGACTATTATTTTGTCCTTGAAAGCTTTGTCGATATCTTTTTCTGTAAGCACTTCATTAGCTTTATTCGCGACCATGGCTAATTCACCTATTGTTTCGCCGCCAATACCAAAGATACCCTGGATAAAACTCCCTTGCGTCTTGATTTTCACACCTTCGTTCTGGATAATATCCACTACTTCACCATCGATATAAGCGATAACTTCAACCGGGATAGGTGGTTCTCGCATAATGATCTGACCCGTGATTTTTGAAACACTTTCAATGATTCCGTCAATTGGACTTTTAACTGACGATTTGAATAGACCGAATAAACCTTTGCTTTGAGCGATGATTTCATTTTTCTTGATGGTATCATTTACTGTCTTGAGCATCGCTTCTTCAACTTCATCGGGGAGTATTCCCAATAAACCATGTATGTTCAACGTCTGAACATTCCCTGGTAGATCAGTTTTTGCAACAACTTCTTCACCGCGAACCTTAGTGCCTTGTTTGATCAGAATTTCTCCGGGTAGTGGAAGCCGACGTTCTTTCGTCAGGGTAGTGTAGGCAAGCACTTTTAGCCCTGGTGTGTATGCGTGTGCCAATTTTATCCTCCTTTAACTATTCTCAATGATATACATATTTCGGCAATGGTCAAGAGATATATGAACATCGTTGGTCGTTATAAGACGTCGCAACTTGTTTGGTTAGACATTATTCGTTTATCGTATTTTACGGCGTGCGCTACCTTACCGTAAAACCAATAACGACGTCTATTGATATCTTCCTTTCTCTTTCAGGATTTCTTTAATTGTCTTCAGGTTCATCAAGTCGTCCTGCAGGTTCTTCCTCGGTGTCTCCATGATAAATGGCTTATCCTGCAGAAGGCAGTGGTTGAGAATATAACCCATGCCTTTGCCAATATTGCCTTTTCCCACGTGCCAATGTCGATCACGGCATGAACCAATCGCCGTTTTAGAATCATTGAGGTGGACGAGCATTAATTTATCGATACCGATGATTTCGTCAAATTCGGTCAGGCTGCGCGCTACGCCATGTTTAGTATGGAGGGGGTATCCAGCAGCAAAGGCATGGGCAGTGTCCAAGACAACACCGATTTTGTGATTTTGTTTGATCCCGTCGATTATTTCTTTTATCTGGGTGAATTCATAGCCGAGTTCATGGCCGCTTTTTGGTGTATTCTCCAATAACAAGATAATCTTATTTTCGGTGCGCTGAAGAGCTTGGTTTATTCCTCTTATCATTGACCTCAGACCTTTTTCTTCGTCTGGGCAAGAGCCTATATGCATTATTACAAAATGAGCATTGATTAGTGCCGTTCTTTGTAGTTCCACGACAAGCGAATCTACTGACCGTTGAAACAGATCTTTGTCAGATGAAGCCAAATTTACAAGATACGGCATGTGGACAAATATCGGTGAAATCTGTACTTGTTCCATGCCTTTTTTGAATATTTCAATGTCTTCTTTGTCCAGAGCTCGGTATTTCCATGCCCGGGGATTTCTAGAGAATAATTGTAGTGTTTCACATTTCCGGTCGACGGCTCGTTGGATGACATTTCGAAACCCACCGGCGATTGAGATATGAAAACCGATCCTCATAATGATCGGTTTATTTTCTCTTGTGGATAGCGAGGCTGTTTGGGTCTGTGGTTATGTACCGATCTTTGCCGAAATAAAGCATCGGTGCTACATTCTTTTCGTTAACGAGTTTGTCAATGGTCAAAATACCTTCCCGATAATGTATCAAGATTATCTGACCGATGAAGAGGTGATGGTCACCATATTCAGCAACCGTATGCTTTTCACATTCGTAAGCAGCGTAGCTTGATGCCAAAATCGGTCCGTTGACTTTTTCCGCTTTCGAATATTCAATGTTGAATTTTTCGAGTTTATCAATATCTCTGCCTGAAATGCTGCCGGTTTGAGCACTCGCTGGTGCTTTGTTATGTTCGAGAAAGTTAACTGTAAAGCCGCTTTCTTTTTGGAGTAGATCAAAAGTGTATCTTTTCGGGGCGATAAGAATTCCGTATAACGGCGGTTGGGCCGAGATGGGTGTGTGCCATGCTGCGGGCATAATATTTGTACCGACTCCGATAAATGCTACAGTTTGAGGAAAGAAATAGTAATACTTGTCGATTTCATCAGTTTTTTTCATGCTTCTTTTTCTTGATCAGTCCGGTACAGACTGGACAGACTTTCTTGCCTCTTTTCATAACCATACCATGCTCGCACTGGGGACATCGGTCTTTGGTTGGTGGGTAAAAGATCGAGAAGTCGCATTGTTTGCACTTGTAGACATTACCGCGGCGTGTCTTTATTATGATGACATCACCATGGCACATAGGACACGGCGCATCGTGTGCAAGGTTCTCCGTGTAACGACAATCAGGATAACCAGAACACGCCAGGAATTTACCGAATTTCCCATGGCGGGTCATTAAATTCTTGCCGCAGTCTGGACACTTACGGTCGCTTTCTTCTTGTTCAAGGTTCTCCGAGTGCTTGCATTCAGGAAATCCTGAACAAGCCAGAAACTTTCCGTATCTGCCCCATTTAATAACGAGCGGGCGACCACATTTCGGACATTTTTTTTCGACTTTCTGACTGATCGATTCTTTTATTTTATCAACTTCTTCTTTTATTTTATTCAAATTTATTACAAAGGGATCGTAGAATTCACGGATCACATCCTGCCACAGTTTTGTACCCGCTTCGATCTGGTCAAGTTCTTTCTCCATCTTGGCGGTGAATGATACCTCGAAGATATTTGGGAACCTTGGGATGATCACATCATAGACCTGAAGACCCAATTCAGTAGCTTGTATTTTGCTTTTTTCTTTGACAGTATAGCCACGATCAAAGAGTGTTTGGAGAATATGAGCATAGGTTGACGGTCGACCAATGCCATTTTCTTCTAATTTCTTTATGAGACTCGCTTCTGTATAACGGGCTGAAGGTTCGGTCTTTTTCTCGGTGAACTCTATATCTGTCATCTTTACATTCTCACCGACTTCCATGTCAGGTACTGAGCCCCTGGTAATCGAGTCGCCGCTGACCATTTGAAAGCCTGGAAAGATTTGTTTCATCTCATCGGCTTTAAAATCAACACCGCTGAAGCTGACTACTGTTTCTTTTTGACGGTATTTAGCCGGCGACATCTGCGAGGCAATAAAACGGTCGAAGATCAATTTGTAGATTTTGTATTGATCATCAGTCAAATGTTGTTTAATTTCATCTGGTTCAAGATCCAGCTTGGTCGGACGGATCGCTTCATGACCACCCTGGACGTTCTTGCGGTCTTTGAAAATCCGGATCGTCTTATTCAAGTATTCTTCACCATACTTGCCAGCGATATGATCCCTCAATTGTTTCAGGGTCTTTGTGTTCACGCGGATTGAATCAGTACGCATATAGGTGATGAGACCGATACGTCCTTGCGGCAGCCTTATCCCCTCATAAAGGCTTTGGGCGATGTACATTGTCTTTTTAGCAGAAAACCGTACGTGTTTTGACGCTTCCTGTTGGAGCGTGGAAGTGATAAATGGTGGCGGTGGTGTTCGCTTTGGATTTGTTACCCGAAAGGAGGTGACCTTGAATTTCGTGCCTTTTTTAAGGGTCGTTTTAAATCGGTCTAATTCTTTTTTATTTGCGATCTTTCTAAGATCTCCATCTATACGCCAAAGCTTCCCGAGAAATTTCTCGTCGCGTTCAGTTGTGAAATCTGCTTCGGCAACCCAATACGGTATTGATTTAAAAGAAGTGATTTCTTTTTCGCGTTCAGATACAAGCCGTAGTGCAACACTCTGGACCCGACCAGCTGATAACCCTCCTTTGATGATTTTCCAAAGTATCGGACTGGTGTAGTAGCCGACTATTCTATCGAGGACTCTTCTCGCTTTATGCGCATTGACCAGGTTCTGATTAATGACCGTTGTATTGGCGAGGGCTCTTTTTACATGTTCAGGGGTGATTTCATAAAATAAGGCTCTTTTTATTCGCGTACCATTAGCATCTAACTCTTCGGCGAGATGCTGGGCGATTACCTCACCTTCGCGGTCTGGATCCGGAGCCAAAAAAATCTCCGATGAATTTTTGCACGCTTTTTTTATTTCCCGAATAATACTTGCTTTACCTCTTATTTTAATATAGCGCGGTTGGAAGTTATTTTCAACATCAACCCCGAGAGTTGATCTGGGTAAATCTTTAATATGACCGCGCGATGAAACCAATGCGTAATCCCGACCAAGAAAACCTTTGATCGTTTTGCATTTGGTCGGCGATTCCACGATGATCATTTTTTTATTTATTTTCTTTTTTTCTCTTTTTGTTTTCTTCTTCATATTTTCGGATTCATTATACACACCGTTATTTCTTGTGTCAAGAGTGGAGTTTTAATTTTAGAGAATTGTGTTGTCGATAAGTCGGGTTTTACCAAAGAATACAGCAAGCGCAATTAGTGTACCGGCGTCGAGTTTCTTGATTGGCAAAAGAGTGTTTTTATTGACCACTGCGATATAGTCAATCCTGCCGTTTTTTTTCTCGATCATCTGACGGATCATTGTCTTTGCTCTTCTGGGGTCAGAAAATCCTTGTCGAAAATCATGTCTGATTTTTCGTAATGCTTGATACAAGACAGTTGCGTTTTTTCTTTGTCTGGGTGAGAGATAGATATTGCGCGAACTAAGTGCTAAGCCGTCTTTTTCTCTTATTATTTTACCAATAATTATTTTAGTATCCAAGTTCAAATCTTTTGTCATACGTTTGATGATCATACCTTGTTGATAATCTTTTGCCCCAAAGACCGCGATATCAGGTTTGACGATATTGAACAGATTCAAGACTGCTGTTGTGACTCCTTGAAAGTGATGAGGTCTTGAAGCCCCGCACATGAGACGGTTGAGTTTTTTGACATAGACATAGGTTTTATAATCTGGCGGATAGATCTCATTTACTGATGGGTAAAAAATAAGATCAACCTTTTCTTTTCTGAGCAAAACAGCATCCCTTTTCATATCCCGCGGGTATTTGGAAAGGTCTTCATGAGGACTGAATTGAGTGGGGTTTACAAAAATCGAAACTACGACAAACTGCGATTTCCTGCGGGCGATGCGCACCAAGGACAAATGCCCTTCGTGCAAATATCCCATAGTTGGTACAAAACCGATGGTTTTACCGCTCGCTTTTACTTTCTTAATAAGACGTTTGGTTTTGGCGATCGCTCTTATGATGCGCATACGCTATTATAATCAGCACGGAAAACGCGTCAAGCATGATCGTACAGAGTGATTGAGTTATTAAGAGACGCTAGAGTGTTGTGATCGTTTAGATCGTTGAACGTTAGTATCGTTATGATCGTTAAAACCGTATTTTATATGGTCTTACGCACTACTCATTACTCTCTACTCCTTTTCTTTTGTTCCCGTACTCCGTTACACCGTTACTCCGATACTGTCTATTCAGCGCTATTGTGACTTCCACTCATTTATGATTCAATCAATTGTAGTCGCCCGATTTATCGGGCAGTCCAATGAATTGGACGGCTACAGCGCCAGCGTGTTTTCAGCGAAGCATGTCTCCAGCAAAGCGTATATTCAAGGCGTGCTGAACAGCTTGACTTTTGGGTTTTATCGGCTATAATAATACAAGTATTAGCAAGGTTCTTAGGTCATTTCACAGTTTGTATTTTTTGCTGATTTCTTGATAAAATTACAGTAATTTACTGACAATTCATAACATATTTAATAAGAAAGGAGATTCACAATGGCGTTACTCGAGATTAGATGGCATGGCAGGGGAGGCCAAGGTGCAAAGACAGCAGCTTTACTCATAGGCGATGCTGCAGTTGAGACTGGTAAGTATATACAGGCGTTTCCAGAATATGGACCAGAAAGGATGGGTGCACCGGTTTTTGCATTCAATCGTATTGCTGATGAGCCAATTCTGCAACACTGTGGCATTAAGACGCCACAGATTGTTGTGGTTCTGGATCCAACTCTTATGGAAACCGTGGATGTAACCGAAGGTTTACCCGAAGACGGGGTAGTCTTAGTTAATTCACAAAAGAGCGCTGAGGAGATAAAGAAACAACTTGGTTTAACCTCACAAAAGGTTTATGTTGTTGATGCCAGCAAGATTTCTAAAGAAATACTGGACCGCGATTTGCCAAATACGCCGATGCTCGGCGCTTTGATAAAAGCTTCTAGACTATTAGAGTTCGAACCAATGTTGGCTTCTGTTCAAAACCGTTTGAAAAAGAAATTTCCCAATCGGCCTGAAGTTGTTCAAGGTAATATAAAGGCAATAAAGCGAGCGTATGAGGAGGTGGGAGTATGAAAAAGGAGAAAGAGGGCTGGAAAGACCTGCCAATCGGCTTAGTTTTAGGAGCCGCGACCTGTTTGAATTTTGAGACTGGAGACTGGCGTAGTGAGAAGCCGATCTGGGATTCAGAGAAGTGCACGCACTGCCTTCTCTGTTGGATCTATTGCCCGGATTCGTCGATCATTGTTAAAGACGGTAAAGTGCAAGGGATTGATTACAAGTACTGTAAAGGATGCGGTATTTGTGCTGAGGAATGTCCACCCAAGGTTAAGGCAATTACCATGGTAAGGGAGGAGAAATGATAGTCGCGAGAACAGGAAATGAGGCGATGGCTGAAGCAATGCGTCAAATTAACCCTGATGTAGTTGCTGCTTACCCGATCACCCCGGCTACTGAGATTGTTCAGTTATTTTCCAAGTTTGTTAATGACGGCTTAGTAGATACTGAGTTTGTGCCGGTTGAGAGTGAACACTCAGCCTGTAGTGCCTGTGTTGGTGCTTCTGCTTCAGGTGCTAGAGTAATGACCTCGACTTCTTCCCAGGGACTTGCTTTGATGCACGAAATTCTCTTCATTGCGGCTGGTCTACGTCTGCCTATTACTATCTGTCTGGTCAACCGTTCTTTATCGAGTCCAATTAATATTCACTGTGATCATTCAGATACCATGGCTTCAAGGGATGCTGGTTGGCTCCAGATCTACACAGAAAATGCCCAGGAAGCCTATGATACAACGATTCAGCTGGTTAAGATAGCTGAACAGGCTTTACTTCCGGGTATCGCGTCAACCGATGCCTTTATTATCAGTCATGGTATGGAGCGCGTCGAACTTATTGACGATAAGGAAGTACCGAAGTTCCTCGGTGAGAGAAAATTAAATTACTCATTGCTCGATGTTGATAACCCGATTACCCTTGGACCTTTGGATTTGCAGGACTACTTTTTCGAGCACAAGCGGTCTGAGATTGATGCTATGGATAATGTGCTACCTATTATTGAAAAAGTGCAGAAGGAGTTTGGTGATAAGTTTGGTAGGTATTACCCGATAGTTGATGAATACAAAATGGACGATGCTGAAGTGGCGATTTTGGTGATGGGGTCGACCGGTGGTACGGCAAAGGTTACAGTCGAGAGAATGAGAGAAAAAGGTAAGAAGGTTGGTCTTGTCCGTGCCAGAGTGTACCGACCATTTCCCAAGGATGCAATGACTAAAGCACTGAGTAAACCAAAGGTTGTCGGCGTTATGGACCGTTCTGATACCATGTCAACACTCGGTGGTCATCTTTATAATGATGCCCGTTCGATATTGTATAAATCTGATAAGCAACCACTTATGAAAAATTACATCTATGGTCTTGGTGGAAGAGATATTAGCATTGAAGAGATAGAAGCGATATACGGACAGTTATTTGACATCCAGAAATCAGGGGAAGTTGATAAAGATGTCGTGTATTTTGGAGTGCGAGGTGAATAATGGCTAAACTGAAAGAACTTGCTGCACAGAAAGAGAGATTTGTTGGTGGCCACCGCGGCTGTGCTGGTTGCGGCGCGTCGATCATTGCACGCCAGGTGCTTATGGCTGCAGAAAACCCGGTTGTGGTTGGTGCGTCGACTGGTTGTTTAGAGGTTTTCTCGACGATATATCCATATTCAGCGTGGAATGTTCCGTACATACACAATGCCTTTGAAAATGTTGCCGCAACAATGGCTGGTGTAGAGGCTGCTTATAAGGTACTCAAAGCAAAAGGCAAGATTTCCAAAGATCTAAGGTTTATTGCTTTTGGCGGTGATGGTGGCACATATGACATTGGTATACAGGCACTTTCTGGTATGATTGAACGGAGGCACCGCGTACTTTATGTCTGTTATAATAATGAGGCATACATGAATACTGGTATTCAGCGTTCATCAGCAACACCGCGTGGCGCACATACGACAACTTCGCCAGCTGGTAAGGTGATTCCTGGTAAGCTCCAGCCCAGAAAGAATCTAACTGAGATAATTATTGCCCATGAACCTGCATATGCTGCACAGGCAACATTTGGCTACTGGAATGACCTGATTACAAAGGTACGCAAAGCACTTGATGCTGAAGGACCTTCTTTCCTTAATGTTTACGCGCCTTGCCGGCTTGGTTGGGCATACGCTCCAGAAAAAACCGTGAAAGTGTCGAAGATGGCGGTGGAAAGCTGCATCTGGCCGCTCTATGAATATCAGGATGGAAAATACCGGATCACTATTAAACCCAAAGAAAAGAAACCTATCGATGAATTCCTCAAAATGCAGGGAAGGTTTGCTCACTTATTCAAATGGAAGGATGATGTACCTATTAAGGAATTTCAAGAAGAGGTGGATTATATCTGGAATAGATTACTGAAGCGAAGCGAAGTATTATAAATCATATCACAGATTACACGGAAAAACGCGGAGTACACAGAATAATTTGAATTCTATGTGCTCCGCAAAACTTTATAGAAATTTATTCAGTTTATGATCAAAGCAATTATCTTTGACATGGACGGCACGCTCTACACGAATACAGATATCAAAGAGCAGTTTGCAAAAGCTGCATATTCTACCCTGGCAAAGTCTGACAATATTCCAATAGACCAAGCCCAAGACCTAATTGAGGAACGGAGAGCTGAACTCAAAGCAAAAAGCGGTTTTCCAGTTCCTTACACCTTAACTTTGAAATCATTCGATATCCCGATAAAAGTCTGGCATAAAGAGAACATCGCGTTCTTTGACCCACGTGACTTTCTGCATAAAGATGAGAGATTGAAAGCGAGCCTCGTTAAACTAAAAAAGAATCATCGCCTGGCAGTTATGACCAATAATAACAGAATACAGACTGAGCGGGTTATTGAAGCCCTTGAATTGGATGGTTTATTTGATAGAGTATTCACCTTTAATAGCTTTGAGATCCTGAAACCGGAACTTGAATTTTTCAAAAAAGCCGCAGCCGAGTTAGGCATTGAGCCCAAAGCCTGTTTGTATGTGGGCGATCGCTATGATGTTGATTTACAGCCGGCTCAGGAAATAGGCATGCAGATCCTTGAAGTCAAAGGACCTGAGGATATTTATAATATGACAAGCAAGGTGTTTGGAAAGGAGCAGAAAAAATGAAGAAATTGTGTTGTTTCTTTTTATTACTTATTTTCTTAATAGCAAATAACTGTACTGGGCCAAAGATAGAATTACGGTTTAATGTAAAACCTGGTACAATCTATACGTATAGAGTGACAACTGATCAGCTGATATCACAGACCATAAAGGGACAGGCGCTTGATATGAACCAGACCATAATAATGGAACACCGATACGAAGTGATTGAAATCAATGATGCAGGTAATACAATCCTGAAAATAGTTTATGATAAGGTGGGATATATGCAGGACGGTCCCTTAGGTGAGATTGAATACAGATCGTGGGAAGACACTACGGATATACCGATGATTGCCCAAGGGTTTGCGTCCTTGGTCGGTCAAGAGTTCTTGGTGGAGATTTCGTCTCAAGGCAGTATTGTTGATGTTAAAGGAACTGATAAAATAATTAAGAAGATGCTTGAAGATTTGGACTTACCGGCAGTTGGTGCAATGAAAGAGGAGATGGAGAGGAACATGCGAAATCAGTTTGGTGATGATGCGTTTAAGGAAAATATGAAAAGTATGTTCTATTTTTATCCAGACCGACCAGTTGGAGTTGGCGATTCTTGGCAAGCCACATGGCGTATGAGCAAAGGCTTTCCAATGATCCTTCATAATACCTGGAAAATAACGAAGATGAATGAGACTGAAGTATTCCTTGATGTCTATATAAAGGTGGAATCAAACAAAGAAGCAACTCTGTTGCAGATAGGCGGCATAGAGATGTCTTATGACTTGTCTGGAGAGCAGAAAGGTACAGTGGTTGTGGATCGGGAAACTGGTTGGTGCACGAAATCTCATTTAGAACAAACATTCGAAGGGATGATACGAACATCTGGTGGGATGTTTGGTTCTCAAGATGGGATGGAGTGGCCAATAAAGGTCGCTGGCACGGTGACTATTGAATCCACAAGAGAATAGCATTTAGAATACGACCGCATCCGCCTCAGGCGGACTGTCATTGTTTGACCGCCTTGGGAGTGACACGGCTTGCGGTGTCAAAACAGCACGAGTGCTGTTACTCCAACCAAGTCACTCGAAGTTATTTTCTAACATCCCACGTGCCTTAACTGCATAAATTGAAGTCGGCTCACGCACGATGAGTTCTTCCAGGATTGCGCGCGCTTCCTTTTCCTTATTTAAATCAATATATATACCAGCCTGGAGTAAGATCGCATTGTGTATTTTGTGATCTGGGAATGAAATGGTTAAATTGTCAAGAGCGCTGAGTGCTTGCCCAAGGTTTTCTTGTTTGATAAAGGTTAGGGCAAGATAGTAGAGTGCATAATCTCCTAACCTGGTCTTTACGAGATTTTTTAGGCTATCTTTTGCCGCGTTTAGTTGACCGCTTTGATGGAGAAAAATTGAATAACCCAAGAATTTGAAAATTGTTGTATCTAAACGGGCACTTTCAATCATATAGAGTTTTTCAAGAGCATCATTGGCAAATACCGAACCAGGGTAACGGCTAACTAATTTCAGATATTCATCGCGTGCCCCAAGGATATTGCCAGTATATAGATAATCATCAGCTAAATGTAACCTAATCGCAGTATTGTCATGAGCACCCAGACGGTCGTAGTATTTTCTTAGTAGTGCAATACCTAAGCTATCGTGACCAGCCATGAAATAACACATATTGAGTTCAGTAATGATTGATAATTTGGGGTTTTTATCTACAATGCTTTTTAGAGTATCAATTTTGTTGCTTAGTTCAAGGTTGAAAAAGAAAAATAGTAATATCATCGGTCCTCAAGCAGTTTATTGAAATATTCTCTTATGTACAATTCGTATTCTTTGGGGTATGATTCGCGCAGGGCTTTTTGGATTAGCTCGCGCAGGCGGTCTTTGCCGAGTTCTGCAGGCAGGGCATCAGGATTTTCTCTAACGAGGAATTCCTCACCGGGTTTGCTTTTGCGCTTCTTTTCATAATCTTCCTTGCGGATCGATTTCTGTGCATCAAGGAGTCTTGATATTATTTTTTTCTGGCGTTCAATAAGCTCACGGTCAAGTTTGTATTGGTATAGATCTTCTTCCGCCTGTTTCATTTCTTCGATTACTTGGTCGAGCATCTCTTGGTGTTGGTTCGGTCCCACATCACTGCGTAGTGATTCCAGTGATTGACGCAGGGCGCGCTGTTTGCCGGCAAGTCTTTGAATCTGTGCCTTTTGATCGGACGTCAACCCGCTGACTGGGATAGGGAAGAAACCAGACATCGATTGGCTCAAAGACATCTGTCCTTGTGACAGCTTTGAGAGCGCTTGTAGGAAATTATCCATGCCAGTTGATGAACCGCCTTCACCTGCTTGCTCAAGTTTTTTGAGCATTTCAAAACAGACGAGGTTGATTTGCTTCATTGCCTCCTGGCTGTTCTGCATATGTGTTTTTGCCTGTTTAGATTTTTCCATATGCTTGATCGCTTTGGCAAGGTTCTTACCCATGCTCGGCGTAATGTGAAGACTCTTGACCTGTTGGGCATAAAGACTTTCAGCTACAGCTTTAGTGGCATTGATGATCTGGTTTTGTTGCACTATGTCAAATGTCTTATCCTGAGCAAGATGCTCTTCAGCTTTAGAGATGTCGATTAGTTGATTCACGACATCAAGAAGTTTCTTTCTCAATTGTGCTGACCGACCTTTTGTGAGTTGTTCATACAACTTCTGCAGATCCGCAGCCGTCATTTCTAAGCCTTTTTGCATTTCTCCAGGTGAAGGGGACATATCGCCAGTCATGTCCTGACTTTGCTGGGCGAGTTCCTCTAGTTTTTGTTTTATGTCTTGCTCAAGACCTTCAGCGTCAGCGAGTTCCTGTAGCTCTTTGCCGAGTTCGGAAATAGCTTTCTTTAAATCGTCAAGTTCCTGCTGGAGTGCTTGAGAATTTTCCTGATCGAGCGCTTGATCGATTTCCTCAGCTTGTTCGGCAAGCTCGTCAGCCATTTGTGCAAGCTCTTTCAGTTTTTCTTCTTGCTGGAATCTCCTTAGGATCTCCAGAGTTCTTTCAATGGCTTTTGCCATTTCTTCCTGTTTCTTTTTCAAATCTTCAAGCGCCATTTGGATATCCCGCGGTCCTTTGTTCAACGCAGTCTGGAGATTCTCCAAAGCTTTGCGTAATTCATCGGGCGCGATTTCCTGCAATATCTTTGCAATTTCCTGGAGATGCTCAATTGATTCCTGGTCAAGAAGTATGCCTTGGTTCAGTTTCTCAATGGTCTTTTCGAATTCAGTCTGCCATGCATCAATCTTTTCAAGGATCTTCTGTTCTTTGGAAATCGCAGTGCGCAATTTTTCCTGATCCGCCCAGAGAAGTTCCCGTTCTCTCATTATCTTCTCGTGTAACCTTGAGATTTCGTCTATTTCATCTGCGTGTTCTATTTGGAGGTCCTCGAGCTCTCTTTGTACCAGTTCTTCTTTTCTGTCTATTTCTTCATAAATCTCTTCCATGGTAGGGAAGTAGATATAGTACATCTCGCTTTTGCTTACCTTACCGGCATTGTCGATAATTTCTGCAAAATATGAAACTTCATCACCAGGAAGCATGCCAAGGTCTGATACATCCCATGCAAAATACACGGTATCTTCGAGTGCACCATGTTTTATGGCGAGTGTTTTTTTGTATTTATTTTCAAAGGTGTAATGAAACAATGCTTTTGCTAAACCATAGTCATCACTACACCTGATGCTGATATCGATCTGCATGTCATGGGGTAGCGGTATATTGAAGCCCGGGTAAAAGATGTCGACAAGTGGTGGTAAATCAGGCACCGCGTAGATGATTATCTGCTCTTTTATTTCAGTCGTTGATTTAAGGTACAGGAAAGCTGTGCCACTTTGTTTGACCTTAAACTCCGCGTAAAAGGTCTTATCTTCGCACTTTAGTTCGATTGTGTCGTTCAAGACCAGTCTACCCGAAACCAGGGGTTGTGATGTTTTCCCTTTCATGATTATTCTGGTTCCTTCGGGAACGATCAGTTGCCGGCCAGTTTTTACGTCATCTTTGAGTTTTGTGTAAGTTGGATACTTGAGAAGAAAAGTTAGTTCCTCAATATATATTGGTTCCATTTTTTTCAGGAAATATGGTTCAGTCGTGTGCTCGAGGAAAGTAAAATGATAAGATATTGATTCTGCCAACTTGATATTCTCTTGCGCAAGACCATCTTGTACGGTGATTTTTTTCTGGGTCACTGTTTGATTTTCAGTAAGCACGAGCCTTGCGTTTTTTGGAAAATATACTCCATTGAGGAATAGTTTTACCTCGACTGTAGAACCTTTGAGAAGTGCTGTATCTCCAGGTTCCACAGTGTAGAATATATCATGATTAAGGGCATACCAGAAGTGTCCAGGATGAACTGCTGGGTGAAGCAATGCAAGAATAATTGCGATCAGCAGGAATCGCAGACCAGCGTATATGGGTGTGTACGAAAGGTATTTTTTGAAATCGATTGCCTTTATTTTCTCGGTCGCGTCTGAAATATAGGCATGTATTAACTCGGGTGAATATTTCTCCTTATTGTCCTTTTTGATAAGTGATAATTGAATACTGTTTACAATTTCACCTTTAAGACCGATTTTTTCCTCAAGGATTTTTGCTCGTTTGATAAGGGAGACCGGACGATAAAAGAATAGCGGGATAAGACCGATAATGCCATAAAGCGGTGATTTGAGAAGAAGCAGTGCGACTGAAATCGATATTATCGTTATGCCTAGCACGACGATCAGTAAAACGATAAAATCAATAAGTTGCTGATGACGCGCGAACTTTCTTGTTTTGCTGAAGATTAGGTTAATATCTGACACTTGTACCTAATGGGTTAAGCTATAGATTATAATATTGATCCCCATCCGGATGGCATCTTCCCTTTTTTCTGGTGGGTCATTGTGCACATCAGGTTCTTCCCAGCCATCGCCTAAATCACTTTCATAAGTGTAGAAGACAACAAGTTGATCATCGTAGAATATACCAAAGCCTTGAGGAGGTTTACTATCGTGTTCATGAATCTTTGGTAAACCATTAGGGAATCCATAAAAAGAATGATATATATCATGGTCAAAGGGTAGTTCAATAAGCGGCGAATCAGGGAAAACCTTTTCTATTTCTCGACGGAAAGTAGAATCCATGCCATAATTGTCGTCAGCGTGGAGAAATCCGCCGGCAGCAAAATACTTCCTCAGGATCTTGATTTCCTCATCTGAAAAACGGACTTTGCCGTGACCGGTCATATATAGGTATGGATACTGGAACAATTTGGGGTCAGTGATCTCCACGTTTTCCTCTCGGGGCGCAGCCCGAATCGTGGTTCTTTCATTTATCGCCTCGAGCAAATTCGGTAAAGACGAGGGGTCTGAATACCAGT
>JAUWGT010000012.1 GCA_030606265.1 Candidatus Stahliibacteriota bacterium
GAGATTCGCATCCCCTGGGTTTTCTTTTTAATACATGCCTTCGTATTTCTTAATGGTTTGCATATATTCACTTATATAATAAAGGTATGTAGCAAATAATGATTAACATTTTTATTTCAAGACCATCAATTATATCTACAAAATATGAATCGTCATATATTTCCTTTGAAGATTTCTTAAAAACAAAAGGAATAATATTACGGCGTTTAGGAAGTAGCGATTATTCAAGAAAGGCACCTTTAGTAGCTGTGATGGAAATTATTGAAGATTGCAAGGGGGCAATAATTTTAGGCTACCCGCAATATGAAGTCCACACTGAATTTAAAAAAGCAGATAATGTTCAGAGTAAATCTTGTTTCTTGAATCCTACACCGTGGAATCAAATTGAAGCGGTATTAGCTTATAAGAAGAAAATTCCAGTGTTGATTGTTGCACAAAATGGAATTGATGGTGGTATCTTTGATTATGGGGTTACAGGTGAATTTGTATTGAAGACAGATTTAAGTAAATCAAATTGGTATAAAGAAAACGATTTTGATGGGATTTTCAGTGAGTGGTACAGGGATATCAAGGTCTAACAATTGGCTGCACCTGACCGCCTTGCTCTGGCGCGATTTCGGAAGTTTTGTGGGTTAGTGAAGTTCAGTGCAATTTATCAAGTTATAATTATTAATGGCGGCGGCAGGTGAGCCTTGTCGTTAGGCCATCAAAAAAAAGGAATCTATGATATGAAACAAATCATAATGGGATTAACAGTTCTTTTTTTGTGCTGTGCAATGAGCCTGACTTCATGTTCTGAACGCGAACCAAATGATCAGACTGCAACACATAAGAAAGCCGAGGCGAGCAGTCTATATTACGGGTTCTACCCTTCGTCCAAGGGTGCAGAATTTAAACTATTTCGCCACAACATATTTAGCTTCGAGGTAGACATACCGCAAAATTGGACATTCGGAGTTGCTGGCAAAGCACCAGGACAGGTAATAATGATGTATCCAGAGGCAGTAAACACTGGGAAGTTTGCACCTTCCTATGAAACTATTTCCGTTGGCATAATCCCTATTCCAAATGTCACATTAGTGAAAGCATATGAATATACCTTGTTAGGCATGAAGCAATCCCATAAGGGTCTCAAAATTATTCAAGAAAATACCAATGTAGAAATCAATAACAATAAGGTTATTAATTTTATCTATACATGGCCATCAAAAACGGGTAACACAATTAAAGAAAATGTGTTTCTAATCGAATATGGAAAGCGTATATATTCAATCACAACTCGCACAATTGATCCAATCTCAGGAAACCAAAAGAAAACACATGAAGGTATAGTGAATGCTTTTAAGCCGATTAAACCTGTACAATTTTAATTTCAAGTGGCCTAACAAATCACTACACCGGACGCAGTACCGCTGCGCGGTTTGCGCCGGTGAGTTCAAACGTTATGTGTATGAAATCATACAAGAAACTTTGCACAGAGTTCTACGATTTAGATAAACCCGCAGCTCCCGAGGACGCTTTGTCGTTTATCAATAAATATTTAGCGTCCATTGAGGGACCTGTACTGGAGCCCATGTCAGGTACTGGTCGTTTTCTGATTCCTCTGTTTCAAAGAGGGGTAAAAATCGAAGGACTTGATCCTTCCCAGGATATGTTGAAGGCTTGTCGTGAGAGCTGCAAAAGGGAGAATAGTAAGCCCGTACTCTATGAAGGTTATCTTGAATCGATGAGCCTTTCCAGATTTTATGAATTGATTTTCATTCTTTCGGGATCATTTGGTCTCATCACCGACCAACATTTGGTTAATAAAAGTCTTGAACGGCTTTTTGAGCACCTTACCCCTCAAGGAACATTGATTATTGAAATAGAAACCCCAAACGGCAAAGAAAGTGGCCTTCAGGATTGGAGTATTCGGTCAGTGAATCGCCCAGACGGTGCTCAGATTACTTGTCGTTCACAAGGCAATTATTCTCCCGAAAACAGAGTGAATAATGTCGTCTGCGAATATAGGCTCATCCAGAACGGGAAAATTGTGGGAGACGAATTTGAAGAGCTTTCCATACGATACTTTGAACTAAAGGAATTTAATTATCTACTGAGTAATGCTGGATTTGTAGGAATTGAAAGTTTTCGCCCGTATGGTAATATCAATTCAACCGAAGAAGATGAGAGGGCAGTATTTGTCTGTCGAAAGGCATAACACATCGCTGCACTGGAATTTCAATCCGCTGACGCTCCGTGAAATCTAGTGAGCTTGTACGTTAGGGCTATTATTAGTTTTCAAATATATAAAAAATATCCTATGCCTTATTTTTTGAACCGAATATTTTTATTCTATCCTCAACGACTTGCTGCGTCATGTCCCGGGCAAAGCCGATGATTTTTCTTGGGTCAAAGACCTTTGGGCTTTTTATTAAATATTCCCTGACTCCTGCAGTAAAAGCGATCCTTAAATCTGTATCTGTATTTATTTTTGATATACCGTATTTTACTGCTTGTTTAATTAAACTATCCGGTACACCCCTGGTATGTGCAAGTTGACCACCGAATTTATTTACCCGGTTAATCCATTTGACCTTAACCCCTGATGCGCCGTGTAGAACGAGCGGAATTTTTACTGTTTTAGCAATTTCCTTTAATATGTCAATACGCAATTTTGGGGTTCCTTTAAACTTATACGCGCCGTGTGATGTACCAATAGCTATCGCCAATGCGTCACATACTGATTCATGGGCAAATATCTTTGCCTCCTGGGGATCAGTATAGATCGCGTCATCTTTCTTAACCTTTATATCGTCTTCAATCCCGGCAAGCCTGCCGATCTCGGCTTCGACTGATACCCCGCGTTTATGTGCATATTTGACTACCTGTTTAGTTAATTTCAAGTTCTCTTTAAAAGACAGGTGTGAGGCATCGATCATTACCGAGGTGTAGTTATGTTTTATACACTCTTTTACTATCTCGAATGATTTACCATGGTCCAAGTGCAATGCTACAGGTATTTTCGCTTTCTTTGCCATGATAATGACAAATTGAGAAAGATTTCTAATACCGGCATACTGTATTGCTTTTTCACTCGTTGCGACTATTACCGGTGCATTAAGTAGTTCTGCGGCTTGTATTATCGCCTGCGTGATTTCAAGATTTGATGTGTTGAAGGCGCCGACTCCGTAGCGCCCTTGGCGGGTTTTACCAAGGATGGAGTTTAAGTTAACAAGCATATCCGGTTTCTTTCATCATAATAGTATACTCTTTTAATTATATTTGTCGATAACGAATGTACAATGAAAGCATGAACTAAAATGCTGGATTGTCCGGTCCCTTCGACATATAACTCAGGACTACAGCAAGCCGGACAATGACAAAGAGGTCAAGCGGGACAATGATAAAGAGATCAAGCCGGACAATGACGAAGGGGTCGCGTTGGATAATAATAAAGAGAATATGGTAGCCCATAAAATAATAGATGGTTGTCATTCCCTGGCTTGACCAGGGAATCCAGTGTTAATGTCTCCGTTTTTCTCATACACCGTTATTGGTGATGCTGCGCCATATTTTGCAACGAGGGACTCGTTGCACTCCATAGCTATAACGAGGGGACGATTCGACTGAGCTCGTCGCAGGCTCGTAGCACTCCATAAAATTCCAGAATTTTTCATCTCCCTTTTTGATATTCCTTTAGGCATTTAGGTGTTTTGGATTTTAGGTATTTGGTATTCACCTTCTACGCCGGCGTTATTGCCGCAACGCATGAATAAACCTCCTTAGCACCGGCGTCTTTAAGCACCCGTGCACATTCATTTATTGTTGCACCGGTGGTTATAACATCATCAACCAGTAGAACTGTTTTGTCCTTTATTCCATTGCTTTTTAATGCAAATGCATTAAAAACATTTTTCCTGCGTGCTTGTTCATCCAATTTTGTCTGGCTTTTCGTATTTCCAATACGTTTTATAATGTTATTTACTTGAATATTACATTCTTGGCTTATTATTTCTGATAATAATGCTGCCTGGTTATAGCCGCGCCTTAGATTTTTCCACCAAAAAAGAGGAATGGGCACTATCATATCGGCATTTTTTAAAAAGTGATCGGATTTTATAATACTTGCCATTGCCCGACCTAAAAAAATAGCGAGTTTGGTTTTTTTGCGATATTTGAAATGATGAATAATTTTATCGACCGGTGGGATGAACAACATGAATGCGCGTCCATAATCAAGATGAACTCCTGTTTTACAGAATCGACACGGGTTTCCTTTGTTTATTGGCCTTCCACAGAACCGACATAAGGGCGGTTTTGCTTCTGGTATATAATCAAGACAGTTGTTACACAGCATATTCTGCTCTATCTCATCATTGCAAAGAAGGCAACGTTGAGGTAGAATAAAATCCAGAGTTGCTTTTAAGATAGTGTGGGCGATACTCAATGCTTGGCTTGCGATGCTTTGGTATACAGGATAATGCCGAGACCGAGACCCACGATACCTATGGCAATCATCTGGTTGATCCAAAAATTCGCCATGTTCTCGTAGTAGCGGATAAAATCAACACCAAAACGGAATGCTCCTGAGAAGATCAAGTAAAGAGCGAACACAATCCCTGTTCTGTGGGGCTTAAATAACTTTCTGTTGAGAAAGAAAAAAAGTACCAGTCCGAATACGGCAGAGTATAGCTGGGTCGGGTGTAGTGAATATTGACTAACCAATGAAGATCCGGCAACGCAATGGGGAGGGAATTTGATTGCCCACGGCAAGGTCGAGGGTTTGCCAAAGCAGCAGCCATTTAGAAAACAACCTATTCTGGTGAAGAAAGCACCCAGGGCGATTGCTGGTGCAATTGTGTCAGCGATCACAAGAAACGGAGTTTTCTCTTTTCTTAAATAGATGATGCCGGCAAGCAATGCGCCGATGAAACCACCGAAGAACATCATCCCGCCTTCCCATATCCTTATTATGCCTAACAAATCATTTGAATATTGAGTCCAGTGAAAGACTACATAAAGAATTCTGCCGCCGATAATTACACCGAGCATTAAATAGAAAGCCAGGTTTTCTATGATTATCCATGGCAGGTTGAGTTTCTTGGTTGCCTTTTTGACGTAGAGGATAGCGCAGATAAAAGAAATTACAAGCATTATACCATAAGAAGGCAATGCTATTCCATTGAATTGGATGAGGATGGGTCTCACTTAGTTTCTTCTTTTACTTTTTTCGTTGCGTCAATAATACGTTTGGTTATCTCCTTAGGCACTTCTTCGTAATGGTGGAATTTCATATTGAAATAACCCCTACCTTGAGTCATTGACCGCAGACTCGTAGAGTACTTATACATTTCTCCTTCTGGAACCAAGGCTTTTATTCGTTGAACCTTTCCCTCACCTTCCATGCCCATTATTTTACCGCGACGGCTGTTTAGATCGCCAATTACATCGCCCATGAATGATTCAGATACAAAGACGAACACTTCACAGACAGGTTCTAACAAAACAACACTGCCTTTTTCAGCATTTGCTTTCATTGCTACGCTAGCAGCGATTTTGAAAGCGATGTCTGATGAATCTACGGCATGGTACGAACCGTCAAATACAGTGACTTTTATATCGGTAAGCGGATACCCCGCAATACAACCGTTCTCGAGCGATTCCTTCACACCCTTTTCCACCGACGGAATAAAGCGTGAGGGGATAGAGCCACCAACTACTTTATTAACAAATTCGAAACCCGCGTTTCTTTCACATGGTTCAACTCTTAGCCAGCAATCACCGAATTGACCGTGTCCACCAGTCTGTTTTTTGTACTTACCCTGTGCCTCGCTTTTCTTGGTGAACGTTTCACGGTATTTGATTCTGGGCTTGGTGAGATCCACACTTACACCGTATTTCCTTTTTAACCTCGCAAGGATAGTGTCGAGATGAAGCTCACCAAGACCTGAAATGATGAGCTGTGAGATCTCTGGATCAAACGCAAATGTAAACGTCGGATCTTCATCATGGAGACGTGTCAGACCGCTCGAGACTTTTTCCTCATCGCCCTTTGCTTTTGGTACGATAGCCATTGATATTGAGGGGGCTGGAAATTCGGTTTTTGGTAAGAACCCACTTGTTTTTGGTGCAATCAATGTATCACAAGTATGCGTGTTCTTTAATTTAACAAACCCAGCGATCATCCCGCTGGAAACCTGCGAAATTTCCTTTCTTTCCTTGCCTTTGATCAGAAACATCTGATTTATCTTTTCGTCACTAGATTGCGTTGAGTTTTTCACTATGTCGCCGCTTTCTACAGTCCCAGACAGCAATTTGACATAGCATAATTCTCCAAGATGAGGCTCAACCGATGTTTTAAAAACATAACCAATAAAAGATGCATCATCAGAACGTTTCACGACTTGCTCGCCAAGTTTTATATCTGGCATGATATCAGGTTGTGGTGCGAATTCAACAACCGCATCGAGGAGATTCTGGACACCAATAAGATCTAAGCCTTCACCGACAAGGCATAGAGCGATTCGTCCTTGTACAACACCCGTTCTTATTATTTCGGTGCATTCAGACAACGCAATTTTCTGTCCTTCGACATACTTGTTCATCAGGGCGTCATTATTTTCAGCTGCCGCTTCGATAATCTTTTCTATGTACTCAGATACTTTGTCCTTTGTTTCAGGTGGTATTTTTTCTTCTTTACCTTTTTCCCCAAATCCTTTGTTCTGTACAATATCCACTACCCCACGGAACTCAGTACTTGCACCGATAGGGATAGTTAAAGGCGTTATACTCTTTTTCGTTATTTCATTGAGCGCCGAAAATAAACTGTAGAAATCAGCATTTTCCTTCTTTAACTTATTGATAAAAAATATCACCGGTAGATTCTTTTCTTCTATTCTCTTAAGCAATCTTTCAGTCCCCACTTCAATTCCACCGACTGCATCAATGACCATGATCGCACAGTCCACGGCTTCGATACCACTGATTGCCTCGCCGATAAAATCTGAATAACCAGGTGTGTCGATTAAGTTGATAGTTACATCCTTGTAGTCGAAAGTAGCTAACCCAAGACTAAGACTACAAAGCCGGTCAATCTCTTCCGGATCAGAATCGAAAACAGATGTTTTTTCAGTAACTTTTCCGAATCTACTGTTTGCGCCAGCGAGATACAAGAGTGCGTCAGCAATCGTTGTCTTACCACAGCTAGCATGTCCGAAAAGACCGATGTTCCTGATAGATTTACCTGCCATTTGTACCCCCTTTAGATAAGCACCCTGGAAACAGCAATTGTAAGATGGTCTTTCAAGATTTCATGGATTATATCTAACGAGCCATGATAGACTATTCTGTCTTTCTTGATTCTAAGACCACCGGGGATTTCGTCGTTTACACTGACTGTAAATTCGTACCCTTGACTCTTTAAGAATTTCTCCAAGTCAGAGCCGTGGCGCTTCCAGTCTGCCTTGCTGACTATCAATGTGCCGTCTTTTCTGCCGCTTTGTTTCACTAGGGCCTTTAAAAAGCCCAGGTATTCTTTTTGAGCGCTCAGATCGTTCAATGCTTCATCAATAACATCATTTATAAGTCTTCCTTTTTCAGCAACAATTTTTCTATTAAACTCAAGTTTCTTCTGGGAAACAAGCCGAAGATATTCTGTTCTCTTCGCCAGCTTTACATCATTTTCAATTTGGGTTTTCTGAAGAGTGATGCTTTCATCATAGTCTTTCTTGATTTCTGCGATTGCTTCGCGGTGTTTAGCAAGAATTTCCTGAGCCTCTTTTTTCGCATCGGCAAGGATTTTTTCGGTGACTTTCTGCGTCGCCATGTCAAATCTTCATCTGGACGACTGCCAGGATGGTAACGATAAGACCCAAGACAGCATAGAACTCAACGAGAATTCCATAGATCATTGCCTTTGCCGCTTCGGTGGGTCTTTTTGCAACCATTTCGACACCAGCAGTACATACTTTCCCCTGCCAAATCGCGGAAACCAGGCAGGCTATTGCAACAGGCAGCGCAGCGAAGAAAATCTGAAGTCCCTGCTGTAGTGTTAAAGTAATGATTTCGCCGCCGAAAATGCCGATTTTCTGCAAGACCATAAATGCACCAATAAAACCGTAGACACCTTGAGTTCCAGGTAACGCCACCAGGATCAAGAGACTTCCAAATTTTTCCGGATCCTCACTCAAGACACCGTTTGCAGCTTGAGCAGCATAACCTATCCCAATCGCTGAGCCAATTCCACCAAGTATGGCGGCTAGCGCACCGCCTGCAATTGCTACAGCTAAACCATAAGATTCTACCATTATTCCTCCTAAGAGTAATAAATACCTAAATGCCTAAAATACCTAAATCCCTAAACCCCGTTAGATATTTACTATCTAAACGGGGTAAATACCTAAAATGCATTGCCCGACTTTTAATCTGGAAATAACTAATGCTCAAGTCTAACATCCAATATTTTGTCAGATCCCCTCTATTTGATCTCAACATAATTAGTTTCAAAACCAAAAGGTTTAAATGGTTTGCTCCCACCACTATAAAATCTCCCAAAGAATTCAATGTATTGTAAGCGCATGGTATGTATGAACCCACCAAGTGCGTTGATCGCCAGATTGAAAAGATGGCTCGGGATGAGTATGACTACTGCTAATATTACACCAACTATGGGAATATCAGTGAGCATCCATGCGATTTTATTGATGGCGATGGCGATAACACCTGTAACCATACCTAATGCCATTAGTCGAACATATGATAAAAGTACTCCAAGGTAGCTTGAAATACCGTAGAGATTGTAAACTCCCCAAGCGATTTTGCCTAAAGTGGCTTTCGATTTTTTGCGGCGCGTGATCTCAAATAAGACCAAAGGTATGAGTCCCCAATATGCAAAGCGCGGAATCTGGAGAATATACTGGAATTGCATAAGTTTACCAGCGGTACTTGTAACCAAGTACCAAATAAACCAGATAATGAATGCCCATACTATTTGATCAATAGGTTGTGGTTTGCCTTCAGGGTGTGAGGCCACAATGATTGATACAATGCAAACCCACATTACAATTTCCAGAATTGCTTTTGCGATTATCGAGGAACTGAAAACCGCAAAATATAAAACTATAGAAGGTATGAGAAGAAACCAGGTAAGATTGGCAAAGATAGCTTGTCCGTATTCGCCGTTTTTTGAACTGTCGACTATTTCTATGGCAATACCAATCATCATGTGAATGAATCCCAATCCGAGAGCAAGACCAATAAATACCATTGGCTGCTCAATTGGATCAAAGAGCATAAGAAAATCTTTGAAGCGTATGAGTGGAGCAAAGCCGATGTAATTGAAAAGATCACCTAACCAACCGCCAACCATTGCACCGGCAAGTATAGTAAGGAGTCCTCCCCACAACAAAATCCTGAACAGACTTTTGTCTCCGGATACCTTTTTCATTAAATACAAAGAAATGAGAATCAATATTATACCGTATACCGCATCAGTTATGCACAATCCAAACATTATCGGGAAAAAGACGAAAAGAAACGGTGTCGGGTCATACTCCTTTGAATCCGGCATGCTGTATAGTTTGACAAGCATTTCATAGGGTTTACACAATGTAGCGTTCTGGAGAGCAACTGGTGGTTGTTCATCAGCGTCCCGGTCGATTTTTTCATAGAAGGCAAATCTGTGCTTCTCTACAAGAGCATCCAGTCGTTTAAGGTGACGTTTGAGCACCCAGCCAATAATGCTGGTAGTTCTTATGGTTTCAGGCAAAGCCTCAGCGACCTCTTTTTTTCTGCCTTCATTGGCGAGCAGGTCTGAAGTTGTTTCTAAGCTATTAATTTCTTTTGACAATTCTATCTTTTTCTCATTGAGTCTCTCGATCCGGTGCTTTATTTCTTGTGCTTCTTTTTTGAACAGCCGGATGAGTTTCTCTGGTGTTCCGGTATTATCCTTGAAATCCACTATTTCACAATTGTTTTCGATGATTTTTGCGCGTAATTGAGCACTCTCGTCTTTTTTAACAAAGTATATATCATACGAAACTGAACCGGATGTATTTATGTGTTTTTTAGAATATGGGATATTTTCGATGTTTTCAGAAAGTTGTTCCAGAGTTTCTTTTGATGGTATGATTACAGGCAAAGCCTCCGTTTGTTTAAAAGATTTTAAGATACTTATATTTCTATTGAATCCCACCCATGGTGTAAGTAAACTGATATTCTCTTCCATTTGATGTAGCCGTGCGATACTTTTCTCCCTCTCGTTTTTAACTGTCTCAAGCTCGGCGACTATTTTCTCATGATCATAGGATTCCACTGCTTTCACAAATGTTTCATATCTCATCGGGCGTTTGATACTGAAAAACATTGAAAGTGGATTTTTTTTCTTGAGTACCGAGATTTGATTTAAAGCATCATCTATTCGGCTAAGTTCTTCATTTGTTCTAGACGCTGATTCTTCCAGCTCGCTTATATGTACGATTCCTTCTTTCTGCAAATCATGGAGGAACTCGTCTTTCACGCTTTTGTGGACAATAATATGGACTTTTTCTATTGGGACAATGGCCATTTGAGTATAAGATCCCGTACTTCTTTTATTGATTTAGCTTTTTTCTTTTTGTTCTTGTCCTTCATTGCAGCAAGGGTTCTATTATATTCCTGCTCAAGCTTCTTTATTTCTTTGTCAGCATCCCTTTTTGCTTCAGCGATTTTCTTTTCCATAAGTTTTTTCCTGAATTCATTCAATGAAGCCAGTTGTTTTTCGCCTTTTTCCCGTTCCTGTTCGATCAGGGAACGACCTTTTTCCTCAGCATCATTCTTTAATTTTTCGGCTTGTTCTTCGGCTTTTTTGATATCTTCGATCAATTTCATCGTGAATATTGTAGCTAGAAACGACAAAAAGTCAACAGATGGTTTTGTTCCAAAACGGGGCTGGTTCTTACAGAACGGTTATGGTCTTACACCTTATACCTTCGTTATCTTCCGTGCTTTTCGGTCGACCAATACGAAGGCAAAAATACCTATCAGGACTAAAATTGCCGCGGATAGAAATGACATTTTGTAAGCAAATATCTGACTTGCACCTGATTTTAGCAAGAGGTCCACGATCGGACCGGCAATAAGGGTGCCGGCAACACCCCAGCTTAGGAAAAATGTTGCGTTGAACCAGGCGAATTGTTTTCCCCGTTGTTCTGGAGGTATTAATCTTGACGCATAAGAGTATGCTGACGATAGAATCACGACCAAGGAGATACCACCAAGGAAATTAGTAATGAAAATAATGATCAAATCCTGGGCAAACACAAACCCCAGTAGATGTATGACTGCGATAATTGAGCCAAACATAAGCAAGGCTGTATCACTGAATTTCTTAGAGAGCTTTACGACAAAGAGACCACCGATAAAAATGGCGATTGATTGCATATTGACAATGTAGCCTAAAAGGTTACTGGATACATTGAAACCCTCATTTAATACAAGATATTGAGCCTTTATCAATGCGATTGAATTCCTGCCGAAATTGATAAAGACCATTGCGATCAAAAAAGTGAAAAAGATTTTTGAATGGGAGATTACACCAACAACTTTATCTGATGGCCTTGCAGTTTGTTTACTCTGTTCATGGCGGGTACTAATACCGCCTTCAGGAACGAAGAACATGGGGATAGTTGAAATAAGCATGGTCCCGGAGGCGATGAAGAAAAGCAAGCCCTGATCAAACCCCCAACCTTCATAATATCGAGTCAGTCCATCATAGGCGAGGCCGCCAATCCAGACGCCAATGAGTCTCCCAATCGCACCGATACTTGAGAGCTTCCCCTGAATTTCGGTTCGTTCATAGTCTGGATAGAGATCTGAGATTATTGCACTCCAACCTATGTTTGACATTGACCAGAATATTTCGACAAAGCACATCCCAAGGATTATCATATAGCCAGCCGTATAGTTACTATCAGGTATTGTGTGGAGAAACCAGACAATACAAGTACTAATTGCTGCAAAGACCTCTCCGAGGATAATAAGAGTACGGCGTTTTTGGTACTTATCTGAAATAACACCCCAGACAAATCTTTGAAAGACAATATTGAGAATCATGGGGAAAGTTGCAAAAAAGGTTGTTTCTGTAACACTCAAGCCAAGGAAAAAGCGTAGATAAATCGACAAATAGCTATAAAATAACCCTCGTCTAAACATAGCAAGTGCCTGAAATGAACCGATACTAACAAATGTCCTTTTTGTTGGTAGATAAATACTTTTTTCAGTCGTCATAGTTCAAAGGGCTCATAAAAAGCGGAAAGTGGGTTATACATCAAAGATGATCGTTGCTTTGTAAAGGTCATTGACCTTGTTTACTTTAAGATTATGATAGGTTGCATTTTTTATTTCAGTTTTTATTTTGTGTCTTTTTGCATCGAGTTTATCACCAAACAGACATGCTGATAAGCTAAATTTTTCTATGGAAATGTCGTATTCTTGAGGGATAAAACTGTGTACTGAGAAATGATAGAGTAGTTCTCGGCACCAATCAATAAAGAGTTCTTCGAGCGATTCACTAGCGATTTTGATATTGAGTTCTTTTTTCGACAAGAAATGCCCAGAGACCTGGGTCTCGAAAATAGCAACACCAATATTTATGAACAGTTCTTCAATCGTCTTGGCGTGAACCTCAATACCAATATCTGCGGTGTGGTCTATGTACTTATAGTTCTTCATATAGCGTGCTGCGAAAGTGTAGCCAGAAATCATACCTTGTCAATGAAGCCAAGGTGGATTTATCAGACAAAAAAAGGCGTTATAGGAACCCCTCACCCTATCGTTCGACTGAGCTCACGTCGAAGTCCCTCTCCCTTAAAAAGGGAGAGGGATAGGAAAAGCAAAATGTATCGGAGTAACGGAGAGAACAATATCATATTGAAGATGTTCTCGACAAGGCTCGAACAGTAACTCTTTTACTCTTCGAGTAAGTCCTACAGAAAGGGGGCGCATCGAGAAGTTCCTTTATGATGTAGTCGCCTGATTTATCAGGCATTATCCAATAAATTGGACAACTACAATTATTAATGCCCGATTCATAGAGTTTCTATATCTATTACCCAAAATGAGAACTGTTTGATGTTCGGAGTTCATTTGATAAATTCAAAAATCAAGGGATAAAAATGTGTCCAAGTTTCTAATTATGACATTGACAATACCCCTCTCTTAGTATATAATACTGGGATTATGAGTACACTTACAGAAGATAAAGCATCTGCTGATAATTATGCACGGTTGAAACGGATTTGCGAGAAGAAGGGCTATATTTTCAATCCTAATCAGGATTGGATTGCCCAGGTTATCAGGCTCATGACAAACAATCAAAAGGAATTCGGGAAATATTTTTGCCCGTGTAAACAACACTATCCGGTTGATACAAAAGCCGATATTGTTTGCCCATGTCCTACACTCGATCAGGAAGTCGCTGATAATGGATGTTGCCATTGTCGGCTCTTTTGCAAAGAGGGTTTCAAGAAAGAGACGTTTGATATTCTTGAGACGATAACCTGCCCTGGTTGAGCGTCGAAAATGTCGGCTGCGCAGTTAGCGCAGGCACTTGCAATCCTTGACCGTCCAGCAGACATGAATCTGTTAGTCGGCGTTAATACCGCAGATGATGCTGGAGTTTATAAAATCAGCGAGAATTCAGCGATCGTTTACACGATCGATATTCTTACTCCGGTCGTGAGAAACCCATATATCTACGGTCAGATAGTTGCAGCAAACTCGATTTCAGATATCTATGCAATGGGCGGCGAGCCCAAGCTCGCCTTGAATATCATGGGTTTTCCTGGAAATGGCGACCCGGAAACTATGGGCGAAATTCTACGTGGCGGTCAGGACAAAGCAAAAGAAGCTGGAGTTTTAATAATCGGTGGGCATACTTTTGTCGCCGATGAAATAAAATACGGTCTTTCAGTGATCGGTTATATTCATCCGGACAAAATAATCACTAATGCTAATGCAAAACCAGATGATCTCATTATTCTGACCAAGCCGCTTGGCACCGGGGTGATCGTTCAATCTGTCTTGGCCGGTAAAAAGCAGGGAGTGGATCTTAATCCAGTTCTTAAAACAATGACCATGCTCAATCGTGATGCCTCGGTAGCGATGAGAAAAGCCGCAGCTCACGCGGCTACCGACGTTACTGGTTTTGGGTTAGCCGGGCATCTCGTGGAAATGGCCGAAGGGAGCCGGGTCGGTATTGAAATAGAACTTGCCAGGCTGCCGATACATGAAAAAGTGATCGAGCTTTTAAAACAGGGCATTGAAGATCCCGGTATTACAATGAACCGCGGTTCTTTTGCTGAGCGTGTAGTAGGTAAGGGCGCAGATGATCTGCGGGCAAAATTAATTTTCAGTTCAGAAACTTCAGGCGGACTGATCATTGTTCTGCCTGAAGAAAAACTGGATGTCTTCAAGAAGCATTATAACGGTCTGGCACCGGTCATTGGAAGAGTAACAAAAGAAAACCCAGGAAAAGTAATTGTACAGTAGTGTCGTATAGCGCAGAATTCATGATCATATGTGATCTCTGATATTTCAAGAGCGGAGGTACTTTGACCGTGTCTAAAAAAACTCTCATTTTCATTTTTTTTCTCGCCCTAATCATACGGATTCCAATAGTTATTACTTCTGGTGACAAAACACTGGAAAATGAATTTTGTGTTTTAGTGCATAACCTACTCAATAATCATGGATATTCTTTTTTTTCAGTTGACAATAACGAAGAGATCGTACAACACATTATTCACAACCCCAGAGCATCGCTTCCCACCGCGACTATTCCTCCAGTTTACCCCCTTTTTCTTGCCGGGATGTGCTTTGTGTTTGGAACAGGTCTTGATGTAGTCATTCTCATTGAGATAATCCAGGCACTCATCGGGGCTATGTGTTGTATTATTTTATACTGGATAGTCGCCCTTAAATTCAATGAGAGATCAGCTTTTGTGTCAGCTCTCTTATTCTGTTTTTATCCTATTCTTGTATATCTTTGTGGCCAGATCAGTGCAGCAAACGCATATGTGTTCATTAATCTCGTGCTCTTGTTCTTGTTATTCAAGGGCGAGAAAACAGAAAAGACAAGGTGGTTCTTCCTTGCCGGGTTAGCTTTTGGTCTTTTGCTATTGTCAAGAGCCGAGGTTATTGTTTATGCGCCCTTTATCATCTTATGGATTTCTCTTGTCCTTTGCACAAATAGGGCAAAGAGGATTTCTGCTTTTGCAGTGGCAGCCCTTATTGTCTGGGCGCCGTGGGTGTACAGAAACTATAGGCGGTTTGATGCATTCGTGCCGCTTACAACACAGGGGGGCTATAATCTTTGGCAAGGACAGAATCCACAGGCGACCGGGACACGAAGTCAATATACAGATCCTCCGTTTCAGATTTCACCTGAGAAAAGGGAAAAGATATTATCTTTGCGACCAGATGTGAGGTATGAACTCGAATTGGATAAGATTTATATGAACGAAGCCCTTATGTTTATGACAAAACATCCAACAGAAGTATTGAAACTCGCCTTACGAAAATTCATTTTCTACTGGGGGTATTACTGGGGGATCAAATTCACCTATCCCGGCGCGCGATCAGTAGCATATTGGCTGCCGTGGTTTATCTTATTGCCTTTCTTTATGATAGGTTTGATCCATTCAATGAGGGATGTCAGGAAGTATTACCTTTTTTACCTATACTTTATCCTTTCAACTTTGATCGCTATGCTATTTTTTGTGATACCGAGATACCGGTTGTTTATATTGCCACTGATCTTTCCTTTTGCCGCGGAAGGATTCTTTTATCTTTTTACTTATTGTGCTCGGAATTTCCTCCCCACATATACCAACCGTCGTCCTGTGCATCCCCCGTATTGATTCCATAGAGCATGCCATTATCACAGGAGATAAAGACCATGCCGTGTGCAACTGCGGGTTGAAAGCTGATCGATGCGTCGACCTTTTCTTTCCAGAGAACTTTGCCGTCTTTTTCTCTAAGACAGAAAACATCACCACTGCCTGAACCAAGAAACAGCTTCTTATTGGCATAAGATGGTGGTGAAAAAACCCGTCCGCCAATACCTTCTTCGCTTAAATCATCGTATTTTTTCGACCATTTCTGTTTACCCGAAGTCACATCCAATGCCTGGATTTCATTACCCATGGCATTGTATGAGTAGCCGTTTTTAATGACTGGTCTTGACCCTTGGTATGCCCAGCAACCAGCAACAGAATACTGACCGACATTGCTCTTTGCCTGATCAAGCTTGGCTGCGGCAGGTGGCGAGCCAAACCCCACGCTGGCATCAAGCTCGGACAGGGTACTGGTTTTTGCGGTTGAACGACCATAGGAAAGATAAGGTGCTTCTCTTTTTGACCAGAGTTCTTTTTGTTGCTGCTTGCCATCTCTGTCATCAAGCGTTGCCATGCCTTCATATTGTCTGATCTTATCGCCATCTTTTAGTTCTTGGCGCAAGCTTACGAAAATCCGGTCGTTATAAATAGTCGGCGCACACGTAGCTTGTTTTTTCTGAGACCATAGGAGTTTACCGTCTTTTGTATTGTGGCGATACACAGTACCGTCAAAACATGTAATATAAACTGAGCCGTCATTAATAACCGGTGCTGAGATCAAGTCGCCAGCTATGCTTACATCCCAGACCGCTTCGCCTTTATCTAAGGTCATACACGCAAGATGATGGGAGCCATCATTGCCAGGGTATGCCATATAAACATACTTGTCATCAATCGCTGGTTGGCTCATAAGAGGATCACCAAGCCACTTTTCCCAGACTTTTTTACCGGTTTTAGCTCTCAGCACGTAGATTATACAGGATTCGGTATTAAAGACAACATAACCTTTTCTGACTACTGCTGCAGTAGGACCATCATCACCAGTTTTAAACATCCATGCGAGTTTACCGGTTTTAGCTTCCAGCGCGTAGAATTCATAGCTGCCATATCCACCGCCGACAAAAATGAGTCCGTCTTCATAGGCAACTGTGGCTAATGGACGGTTACCCGGGATCTGGACTTTCCAGCCAGTGCGACCAGCCTTGAATTTGAGTGGTTGAGGTTGGATTCCCTTTGTTTCTGGCCCGCTTCGCATCAGTTCTTCATCATAAGATAGGTTTTCTTCCAATACACTTTCTTCTTGGGTTGCTTGTTTTGCAGACTTTGGTACATCTTCGATCTGGGATATGCCAAAGCACAAAAGCACCAGACCTATAATAATAATCCTGATTTTCATATCTTCCTCCTTCTTCTGTATAATATTACAATCCTTTGGAGATTATATTCCAATCATTTCGTTATTCAAGAGGTGAATACTAGCCGCTTAGAGTTATGTAGTGGCAGAGTTTCCGCCTGAGGCAAATCTGCCTGTGGCATGATACTCTACGATCATAGAAACAAAAGTCGAGTCCCAATTTATCGGGATGTAGTTGTGATCGCAGGTCAAGAATCCTCGTCAAAGTCAGGACAATCCCTTTGTTTCCTAATGTTCTTATCCCTTGACTTCGGCTTATTTTTGTTTATGTTTAACTAAGTGATTTGTTACAAAAGGAGATCAGAATGAAAATCTATGCAGGACATTTGTCGTACGAGATCACCGAAGAGGACTTACGGTTGGCTTTCGAAGCATTCGGTAAGGTTGAGTCCGTTACCATTATAAAAGATAAATATAGTGATCGATCAAAAGGATTTGGATTCGTGGAGATGCCCACTGCAGCTGAAGCGCAGGCTGCAATCGAGGGGCTAAATGGTAAAGACTTAAAGGGAAAAACAATTAACGTGAATGAAGCACGCCCTCGAACTGAAGGTGGTAAGGGAGGAGGACGTGGCGGTAGCCGTCGTTTCTAGTCATTGGCATACCTGAGGAGCAATTATCTAAGACATCACTGCGATTCCTGATTTATCTCGAACAATAAACCCCGTTGGACAACAGACATCCAACGGGGTTTATTTTTTCACCAAGTTTTGGACAATTACACGATTTCCGGAATATTGACTGGCAGTATTTTTTGAATACAATATTTTATGTAGTGGCAGAGTTTCCGCCTGAGGCGGATCTGCCTATGGCATGATACTCTGCGACCATAGATATGAGAATCGAGCGAGATCGACCACTACAATTTTGTCAAAAGGTAAACCCTTAAGCTTGGAGGTATCATGAGCACGGTACTTTTGGTATTCTTGATTTATCTTGTTGGTATGGTTATTGTGGGGATAATTACGGCTCGCCTTGCATCAAAATCACTCGACGACTTTATCCTGGGTGGAAAGAAGATGTGGACTCCAGTGATCGCCCTTTCTGAAAAAGGCACTGATATGTCGGCGTGGCTTTTGATCGGTTTGCCAGGACAGGCATTTAAAATGGGGATAGGTGCTATTTGGGCAGGTATTGGCGTATGGTTGGGGAGTCTTTTCAACTGGGTGGTCATTGCAACGCCCTTGCGTAAATTGAGCGGTAAATACAATGCCCTGACTCTACCTGACTATTTTGAATCCCGGTTTGAAGATAAATCCCATGTTTTAAGAATAACCTCTTCGATACTTATTGTTTTCTTTTTTACCCTTTATGTTTCTGCGCAAGTAGTCGGTGCAGGGAAAATACTCGCTTCGACATTCAATATCCACCAGGTTGTTGGTATGGTAATCGGTTTGTCCATCATCCTTTTCTACACTATGGCGGGCGGGTTTATTGCTGAATCCTGGACTGATTTTTTCCAAGGTTTGATCATGGTTGCGGCACTTATTTTGATGACAGTTGTTGGTCTTATTGCGGCTGGCGGTTTTAGTAATGTATTTGCAAATATCGGTTCAATCGATTCAAAGGCGGTAATGCTCTCAGCTGGCAACACTGGGACAGCGTTGTATTTGGGGTTGATCTTAGGTGGTCTTGCGATTGGCTTTGGCTATGCTGGGCAACCTCATATTCTAATGCGCTATATGGCTTTAAAAGGTGTCAAAGAGGTAAAAAAAGCTGCAATTATCGCTATGGTATGGACGACATTTGCTGTTTTCTGCGCGATATTTGTCGGGTTTCTAGCAATCCCTCTGTTGCGCGGCGAAATTGCCGATCCGGAATTCGTAACCTTGGCTTTTGCAGCAAAAATTTTACCGGGTTGGCTGGTTGGGTTCATCCTTGCCGCTGCGACTGCTGCCATGATGTCGACAGTTGATTCTCAGTTGCTCGTTGCCACATCGGCAATAACCGAAGATATCTATCGAAAATTAATTAACCCAAAGGCTTCCCAGAAATACCTGGTACGAATGGCAAGGATTTTCACGGTTGTCGTTGCGATCGTTGCTTTTGTTCTAGGCTTGAGTGCTGAGCAAGCAGTATACTGGCTTGTGCTTTATGCCTGGGGAGGACTTGCTGCCACGTTTGGACCGCCACTCCTTCTGTCTTTGTTGTGGAAACGAACGACAAGAACTGGTGTATTGGTTGGGATGATCACTGGTGCGGTAACGATTGTCGTGTGGTACAATGTGCCTGTGCTCAAAGGGTTTCTTTATGAGCTGATACCCGGTTTCCTCTTTAGTCTTATAGCAACCTGGATAGTGAGTTTGTTTACGCAGAGAACTGGAGCATCAAAGAACCGGTGAACTCCGTTAGAAAAACCGTATAGAAATCCGAAAACCAATAGCTCATAACCTTTTCTCGTATTTGCTAATCGAATGTAATACATTGTCTTAGGGTAATTTTCTAACGGGGTGAACCCACCGTAGTTGCTCAATTCATTGAGCATTGTTTGATGAATCAAACCACTACAATATTCGGGTATATTTTAATATCTGGATTTCGGATGTGATTAAATTTAAAATTGCAAATCTACGATCTAAAATGCGTTAGTTTCTTTTTCTTAATATATTGATTTTAGGTATGATTAAATTTAAAATTGCAAATCTACGATCTAAAATGCATTAAATCCTTTTTCTAAATCCCTGCCCTAATACTTCAAATACATCGGTTAGTATGACAAATGCCTTTTCGTCTATCCCCTTGATCAAGGATTTGAAGCTGTGGGTTTCTTTTTTGGTGATGACGCACATAATAACCGGTTTCTTTTCTTTTGTGTATGGTGAGTATCCATCGAGGATTGTAACGCCCCGTTTCATCTTTTCGTATATTTCATCAGTGAGCTTCTCGTGCTCATCGCTGATTATGAAGACGGCGCGCGCGTAGTTCATGCCTTCAAGCACGAGATCGATGACCTTAGACGAAAGAAACAGAGCAAGGTAGCCTAAAAGCGCTAATTCAATAGAGCCGGTAGTAATACCTGCCAGGGTTATGACCACGAAATCAACGATCATTATCCACATACCGACCGATAGATTAGTGTATCTTGTAAGGATCTGTCCGACAATATCAGAACCTCCAGTACTTGCTCCGCCGCGGAAAACAAGGCCTAATCCGAGCCCCAAAAGCAATCCACCATAGAGAGCGCCGAGTATTATATTGTCGGTCGGTGTAGTTATTTTGAGTGTGTAAGTGAGAAAATCGACTAAGAGGTATGTGACAAAAATTGCGATAACTGACTTTAGCCCAAAACGTACCCCCAAAACTTTGAGGGCGACAAAAAAAAGAGGGACGTTTAAAATTATTGTGATAATACCTACTGGCGAACGGTATAAGAAGTGCAATAGCATGGCAATCCCGGTTACGCCGCCAGGGACGATTTGATGCGGGATCAAGAATACCGCATAACTCAGGGCGCATAGTACACAGCCGACAATTATGTATATTATCTTCATGTTTTTATTTGTCCGGGTAAGATCTCAATATCCTCTAATATTGGTGTTTGTCCGAGCACGTCGCTAAAATGAAATCTGCTGTTTTTTGTCAGTCTTACCAGAATTCTTGCCTGGATCTTTGCTAGAGCCCACTTGTGCTTCACGCAACCTTGCAATGAATACTTTTATCTTTTCCAGTTCTTTTTTCTTCGAGGCGATATCTTTATTAAGGTTCTCTCTATCACCATTCAATTTAACAATATTAGTTTTCATACCGTCCAGCTTAGCGGCGAGTGTAACGGCTTCTTTTTTCTTACCCTGGAGTTCAACGAGTTCTTGTTTCGTATCTTTAAGTTTTACGTTCTGGTCTTCAATCTCGGTGTTGATATCAACGAGTTCCTGTCGTCTTTTATCCAACTTAGATATCATATTTGCCTCAATGACTTTGGCCTTTTCTGTTCTTCCTGTGACCTCAGAGTGTTTTATTTTTAAGTCGCCAACCTTGGCGTCCAGTTCATCGACATTTTTTGTCATTTTATCAACCTCAGTTTTGTACTTATCGCGTTCTTTCAGAAGGTCCTTTGTTTCCTTCTTCAGTTGAGCAGCCGATGTTTCTTCTTCTTTTTTCAGGAAGTCCAGTTTCTCGGTAAGCTTGTTTACCCTCTCATCTCTTTCTGTGATTTTTCCTTCGATAAGAGATAATTCTTTCTTACGAGTATCGAGCAATTGTTTGACCTTTTCGTCCTGTTCAACTGCCAATTTGATATCCTCGTATTCTTCTTTCATCTTGGGCAACGAAGTTGTGATTTCTTGATAATCACCTTCGATTTCCTTAAACTTGGTTTCTTTTTCTTTGAGATCTTCAGTGACCTTTATCAATTCGGTCTTTTTCTCCTGGAGTTCTTTGTTGATCGCTTCGTATTTGTCGGCTTCTGGTTTAAGCTCGGCGATTTTCTTTTTCGCAAGCTCGATTGACTCACCTAGTTCTTGGGCTTCTCCTTTTCGAATATCGAAGTCTTGTTTTATTTTATTGTACTCGGGCTCTATTTTGCTCAATTCTTTTTCTTTTTCTTTCAGTTCTGCGACCTGTGGTTTAAGCTCGTTGTATTCTTCACGGATGCCATCGAGCTTGCCGCTTAGCTGATCAGATTGTTGCTGGTTCTTAGACAGCTCTTTTTCCATGGTGGTATTTTTCTTCCTCATATCTTTGTACTTATCGTCGAGTTCCTTGAAGGATGTTTCCATGGTTCCAAACTCCAGCTGGAACTGGGAAATATTCGAGACGAGTTCTGCTTCTTCTTCTTTCATCTTCTTGAGCTCTATACTTATCTTGTCGTGTTCTTTCTTAAGTTTGACTAGCTCCTTGTTGTCTTTCTCCAGACTTTGCTTTTCCGCGGTCAAGTTGCTGACATCTTCTGTTAATTGCTCGAGGGCTCCAGTGTTTTCTTGGATTTCTGTTTTTATCTCGGCAATCTTGGTGGTTAATTCTGGCTCCTTTGTCTTCATGTCCTCGATTGCCTTCTCGTATTGTCCCTTTGTTTCAGTTAGCGACTCAACTTCGGCCATGAGTTTTGAATGTTGTTGTTCTTCTTTCTCGCGGCTCTTTTTAACAGTATCCAGTTCTTTGCCAAGGGTATTTTTCTCTTCATTCATTATTTTCAAATCTTTTTCTGTGATCCGCAGGTCAGCAAGCGCATTGCGTAGGGTCTGTTCGACTTCCTGGTAATCGGTTTTCAATTCTTCGGTTTTCACTTTAATACTATTGTATTGTCGTTCCTGATCATTCTGACCTTTTTGAGTTTTCGCAAGTTCTTTTTCTACGCTATTGAGATCTTTGGATATTGAGGCGTGGCGGCTTCTCATTTCTTTCATCTGACCATCGAGCTTGCCTTTTTCTCCACTGAGCCGGTCAACATCTCTTCTAAAATCCTTTAAATTCTTTTCAAGTTTTTCCTTTTCTGCGGAAAGTCTATTAATATCTTTTTGCGTTGAGTCGACCTTCCTGGCATCTTTGCCGCTTGATTTTATGGATTCCTTAACTGTCTTTTCCTCTTTCTTAAGGCTTTCAACTTTCTTTTTAAGATCCTCAAGCTCGTCGGCTATTTCCATCTGAGACGAATATGCATCGGCGATCTTGTCTTCCATTTCTTTGAGTTCTTTTTTCTTTACATCAAGTCCGCTTTCAGCCTGTTCGAGTTTTCCTAGTTTTTCCTCAAGATCAGCTAAAATATCGGTGTCTTCTTTCTTTGCCATTTTACCCCCTATGGTTTCGCCTAAACCATATTAGCAATTCTTTCCTCCCGATTGGCGGGTTGGGCTGGAATTGAATAGCGTTTTCCTAACGGACAAACATATTTTGTCCTCACCAACCCCAGGGGATGTGGTTTAATTCCTAAAATATCCGGTTGTACCGCGAGACTTTGAAGTCGATGATAGAAAAAAACACCGGGTGCTTCATCCAGTATCTTTTTCTCAATCTGTCGGTACAAACTAATTCTTTGGTTCAAGTTGCGTATTTTTCGTGCTTGATCAATATCATGGTCAATTTCAGAGGAAGAGAAGAAAAATGTGTTACCTGGTCTGCCACGTGATGCCGAGTGGAACAGAGGATACACGAAGTTATCAGGATCACCATTGTCGCTAACCCAACCCCGAAAAGAAAGTGTGGATTCGCAGGCATAGGTTCTTTCGATCAAATTTTGCCATGGCATAGGGTTTATATCGATGCGTACCCCAATTGCCATGAGGCTCGTTTTGATGAACTCAGCCTGTTTTATTGCAGCTGGTGTGTCACTTATATCGAGCGCATACATACTGGGCAAACCATTGGGAAAGCCGGCTTCGCTCAGCAACCTTTTGCTTGTCGCCGGATTAAATTTGTAACCTTCCAAACGGTAATTAAAGACTTCCATTGAAGGCGGAAAAACCCCTTTTGCCCTTATTGCAGAACCTTTGAAAAACATATTCACTAATTGGCTTGTGTTAATAGCATGTGCGAGAGCTTGCCTGACCTGTTTGTTATCAAACGGTTTTTTCTGACAGTTAATGCATAAATATTGTATTCCGAGCTCAGGGATGGTGTGGAGTAATTTTGGCATTTCAGCCCTCATTCGCTTTAACGCATCACCAGTAGGCTGGAAAATCGATAGGGCGCGTTTTTTAAAGAGTTCATAGCCCACATTCTCGTCTTTGATAGTAAGAAAGTATAGTTCATCTACAGTGGGTCTCCCCTCAAAATAATATTCATTAGCCTGAAGGACAATTCTATTCCCTTTTTCCCAGGCGATCAATTTGAAAGGTCCCGCACCAATCGGCAATTCATCATCCAGGTATGGGTCAGCGATATCACATGCCAGGTTAGCAAGAATCGGAAGAAACGGGTATTCTAAACTAAGTTTTAGAGTAGAACTGTCAATTATCTTTATCCCGAGCGCGGTTCTTTGTTTGCTTTCAGCGAATTCTGCGGCACCCGTAATCATATCAAAAAGACTACAATTTGGCCCCTCAAGAGCCCGGACAATTGATTCCCGGATATCCTCAACCATAATTGGCCTGCCATTCTGATATTTTAAGTTTTCGCGCAGCCGGAAGATATATTCTCGACCATCCTGTGATACTGAGTAATGTTGGCAGAGCCCAGGGATTATATCCGCTCCATCACCGAATTGAAACAGTCCAGATGAATAGTTGTAGATCACCCGGTGAGAATTGACATCAGTCTTCACATCGGGTCTCAGGGTTAAGGGATCGCTAGGTAAGTTGACCGTTAATATCTTCTTTGTTCTAATATATCCTGGCGCTTCACCTTTTTTGTGGACGAATAAGCGATCGAATGAACTACCCGCTTTGGAAATCTGATCAATAACCCCTTCGTAGTTCTCCCATGCGTTACTGAGTGTTATATTTTCTTTGTCTAAGCTGGTGATGATTTTCGAAATTTCCTCGGCTTGTTCCTTTTCTTCACCAAACACACGGCTGATGTCATCGAGGAATATTCTTATTTTCGAATAATCCGGTGGTTTGATTTTTCCTGAACGCGCCACCATCTTTTCTTTACTCAAGACATGGGCATCTTTTTTTACCAGCGTTAATTGTGGAATAATGTCGGCGAATGCCTGCTCGGTATCTGCTTCAAGCTGGATAAACTCATCCACAATAGGGGAGATAATGTCCTTGTATTCTAAACTTCGGCCTTGTTCGATTTTCGCAAATACAGACAGGGTTTTGATCTTAGTAAAAATTTTGCCGGTTGAAGAAACAAGTACCTCGATTTTTTTGATCTCAGAACTTAATGTCTTGCCCAAATCGTTCAGGCGTTTATAAACATTCTGTATTTCATCCAGGAAATTCTCAATCTGTTTGCCCAAATCAACGATTTGTGCCATATCCGTACCCATGGCTTCCTTGTATTCATGAATTTCTTTAATTGAGTTATTGAGTTCCACTATTTGACCGGTCATATTGCCAATACTTTGGTAGATCTTATGCGGGAACAGTGGGGGTTGTTTGCCGGTTGAGAATTTACCTAGGGTTGTTATATTTTCTTGTAAAAAAAAATTATATTGCTGTTCAATAGATGATATACCTGAATTTTCAAAACTACTTGAGGTTTGTTCCTTAACTGATGAACAAATAGCGCTCAGAACACTTAATGTCTGGGCTAGAGAATTAATTTGTTTACAGTGAACTGAGATATCGTCGATTGTATTCATCGATGTGAGGAACTGGTTTTTCAGAACACTTAATCCTTCGGAAACCGTGGCTTTTAGTTCCTGGTTAACGCTGCTATTCTCTTCCAGTTGGGTAATTATGTTCTGCAGTGATACAGTTGTGTCATCGATCGTCTTTAGGGATTCAAACGATTGTTTCAGTAAAACGCGTGCCCGCGATGAGAATTCGATTGTTTTCCTCAATTCCTCAACTACTGGGCGCGCGATTTGCTCAAGGTTATTCAGCAAAGCACTGAAATCATGGAATGGAAGTTGGGCAAGCTGGGCAAGCGAAAGGCACTCTTTAGCGATAATCGCCAACCCCTTACCTTCTTTTTTTGCGTGGTGAGCGCGTATTTCTGTATTCTTGGAAAGATTAGCCAGGGATTGAGCTGATTTAACAAAGCGGTCTGCGTTATTCTGGATTTGCTGTGACATGTTGATCAATGACTTCAGAAGTTCACTGAGGCTCAGTAGCCGGTCACTAGTTTGCTTCATAGTATCTTCGTATTGCGTGTACGAAACCCTTAACGTGACGATATTCTGCTGTAGGATCTTGGAGTAATCCTGAATGATCTTTATCAGTTCATCGCCCCGCGAAAAAAGGGCAAAGAGAAGTTCCATTTCCAGAGTGAGCTGTTTTATATTATCATTGTTCTTGTCTAATAATCGAGAGACCTCATTCACGTGATCCCCGAGGATTGCAGTCTTATTAAAGTATTCGTTAATTTGTGCCATAAGTCTAGTAGCGGCGGAGGGATTTGAACCCCCGACACAGAGATTATGATTCTCCTGCTCTGCCAACTGAGCTACGCCGCCTCAAACAAAATTATATCTAGAAATGGTGTGCTGTCAATGACAATAAGACCGGATTTCCATATGTTTTTTGTTGACTTCACGTGAAAAATACGTTATTCTGATACTTAATCTATGCGGATTCCTATAAGAATAAAATTCACTACCCTGATTTTTCTCCTAATGCTGGTGATAACGAGTGTTATCTTCTGGTTCACTCTACATCGGGTTAGAAAGTCTTTGACTCACGAAATAAGACTCCAGGGCGAAATTCTGGCGAACCTCATTGCTTTAAATGCCGAAGATCCATTGATTGCAAAAGACGATCTATACTTAGCACGTTTAGTAACTGATGCAATAAAGAATGAAGGCGTGCGCTACGCGTATATTGTAGACAGTAACAGTGTTATCCGTGCTCATAATGAGATGGAATTGATTGGCCGTCCGGTCGATGCAATTATCAAATCGCAGAATACATATCACGTAACTCGACCTATTGTGCTGGTTGGGAAAAAAGAGATCGGTAAGGTTGGTGTGGGGATTGATATGCAAAGGATAATCAAGACAACCGATACTATGCAGGTTATTCTCATAGCTATTTCAGTAATGGGTTTGCTTCTTGGCACGCTCGGAGCTATGTTGCTTTCAAGATATTTTACCGGTCCAATTCATGAACTCGTTGATGGAGTCAAAGCAGTCACAGATGGAGATTTGAGCCTGGCGCTTAAGAAAAGAGCTGACGACGAAATTGGTGATTTGATAGCCGAATTCAATAAAATGACCAAGAGCTTACGGGAAAAGGAGCAGATCAAGGATGCCTTTCGCAGATATGTATCGCGCCAGGTGGCCGAAGAGATTTTCAAAAAGCCGGATCAGTATATCGAAACACTACAGGGGAGCAGGCGCAAGGTAACCATTCTTTTCGCTGACATAAGAGGTTTTACACCACTTACCGAGCGCTTACCTGCCGAGAAGGTTGTCTTATTACTCAATGAGGTGCTTACAATCATGACCAAGATCATTTTCAAATATGAGGGGACGGTCGATAAATTTATCGGCGATTCTATAATGGCAGTTTTTGGCGCACCCATGGCTCATGATGATGATACTGATCGATCGATACACGCCGCAGTAGAAATTCAGAAATCGATACTCGAGATGAGCGCGCAGAAAAAGGAAAAAGACCACGAAATCATAAAAATCGGTATCGGCATCAATACCGGTGAAGTGGTAGTTGGGAATATAGGAGCAAAGGTCCGTCTGGATTACACGGTTATCGGTCGTTCAGTCAATATTGCGAATAGACTTCAGGAGGTTGCCGGGGGTGATGAAATAATCATATCGGAAGATGTATTCAAGGAAGCCAAAGTTCCCTATAAATTTTCTGAATCCATGCTTATTAAGGTAAAGGGGAAAGAAGATCCGGTTAAGATATACCGAGTTCTCTACTGATTTAGCCGATAAGCAAACTAAATATTGCACCACCCAAAATTAAAAAAATCGGTTCAATCTTCATAAACAGAAGGATAATCAAAACAACAAGCCCGAATATTCCATATGGAATATTGAGCCAGTTCAGTGAAACAAAAAGAATCCCGGTGGACAATAAGATCGCCACAACCGCAGATTTTATGCCGCTGAAAAAGGACATTACATATTTGTTATTGCCGACCTTTTTGTATATTTTCACCAATATCATAAGCATAATAAAAGAAGGCAAGAAAATGCTGAGTGTTGCAATTATGGCTCCAGGGATGCCCATGACTTTGAAACCTACAAATGTTGCTGTGATCGCGACCGGGCCTGGTGTCATTTGTCCCAGTGCTATGCCATCAAGAAATTCCTGAGGACTAAGCCAGTTTCTTGTATTGCATACTTCATTTTTAATAAAAGGGATTGCTGCATAGCCCCCGCCAAATATGATTGCACCGATTTTGAGAAATACTGCCGCCAAAGTGATCGCTTTTTTCCCCTGGAATACAAATAATGGTATCGCGAAAAGACATTGTTTGGCAGTCTTAACATGGTCTAATCCTACTCTGAGAAACCCGCAGATAAGGACGGTGAGAATCGGATCGAATTTCAAAAGAAAAAGAATTAGGGCAAAGGCGAAAATAATAATACCTTTGATGTCTTTTATTAAAACCCTACCCATATCATAAGCAGCCCAGAGAATAATCGAAGTCATTACTGCACCGATCCCCTTGAATATTTGAGTTACACCGGGGAGGGATTGATAGGTAAGGTAAAACCACGAAAGGACTAACATAAGTATAAATGATGGTAAGAGCAAGGCGGTTGCAGCAACGACTGCTCCTTTGACCCCAAAGAGATGATAACCTATATATTCACAGTAGTTCGAGATAAACGGGCCAGGTAACATCTGTCCCATGGCAACGGCAGTGCACAGGTCGTCGTCAGTTACCAATTTTCTCTTTTTGACACATTCTGCGCGCAGAATAGCGAGCATGCCGATACCGCCGCCAAAGCCGAGGAGTCCAACCTTAAGCAGTGCTTTGGCGAGTTCTTTTGGGGTTTTCATTTTATTTGTTTAGACTACCAGTTTGAAAGCCGGTAAGGTCAAGGACCGTATATTTATAACCGAGTTTCTCAAAGTATCTTACAATTTTTTTGCGGTTCTTTAGTACGACATTAAATTCACGGGGATATACTTCAATGCGCGCGACAGGAAAGTGGTCACGGACACGAATCTGGGATAGCTTAAGTCTACCCAGATAGATTTCAGCTTTACCAATTCTTTGAAGGACAATCTTGCTTATCTTTGTCCCATATGGGATCCTCGATGCTAAACAGGCTGTTGATGGTTTGTTCCAATTAGACAGGTGCAGTTTCTTCGCTAATGTCCGGATTTCCTGTTTGGTTATCCCGGCTTCAATAAAAGGCGACTTGACCTTCAGTTTTTTCAATGCCTTGATGCCAGGTCGGTAATCAGATAAATCGGATCTATTGCTCCCTTCGATCACTGAATAGTCATATTTAGCAGCAATTATCTTAATACGCGTGAAGAGCTCGAGCTTACATAAATAACAACGATTCTTTGTATTGCTTACAAACTTCGGATCTGTCAATTCATGGGTTTGGATAAGAAGGTGTTTGCAGCCAAGAGATTTGGCAACCTTCTTGGCTTCATTAATTTCATTCTTTGGATGAAGAGGTGATACCGCGGTTACCGCGACTACATTCTTTTTTAATATCTGGGTTGCAAGTTTCAAAAGCAAGCTTGAGTCGACACCGCCTGAAAATGCGACGACCACACCTTTATAATTGCTGAGCCCAGCTTTAATTTTTTCGACCTTACTGCGCATCTAATTTACTTAAAGGCAATGTGAATCCTAACTTATTATGAAAGGGTAGGTGAAATAACAGACTGGTTCTATAGCTAAACCAGATAGGGTAAGAATTCTTTGCTGATCGGTGGCTGTTTTTCCCAACGGGCGAGTTCATGCTTGTCGTCAAAAATAATGACCGTTGGGATATCACTAACTTCGTGAAATGCCCCTTCAGTCAAACCATCAATCGTTTCCATATCATAATATTCTATTTTTGCGGCGTATTTTTCCTTCTTCTTAAAATACTCAACTTTTTTCCGAGCATCCTTACAGACCGGACATGTCGGCTTTCCAAAAATAAAGACTTTTTTCATCATGCCTCCTCGAACAGATAAATACCTGAAAATCCAAAATGCCTAAAATACCTAAAAAATCATCAAAGACACAAGTATCCTTTTTCTCTATAGT
>JAUWGT010000094.1 GCA_030606265.1 Candidatus Stahliibacteriota bacterium
GGAACGAGAATTCCTCAAGAATATAGCCGAAAAAGGCACGACCAGCATTCATCCCTATGGTGAGTTTGATATCTTTCAATAAATCAACTTCTTTTTTCTGTTCTAACCACCAATTCCTGATTTCCCATGCACAATTAAGACTCCGTACTGGATCATCTTGGTGGGCTTTGGGTGCACCAAAAATTGCCAACATCCGGTTATCTGGAACAATACGATTGGATGTTCCCTGGAAGCGTCTTATGATATCTTCAGCATCGGTCATGCATTTTCTCTGGGTGAGCATTATATCCTGGTCATCCTTTTGTCCGATCATACTCTCCAAACCAAAAAAGCCGATAAAGAAAACTGACAGCATGCGCGATTCACCGCCCCAAAATCTCAGGCGCTCAGAGGCATCTAATTTCTTATCCTCAACGGTAATGCGCACGCCGCATGTCGGACAAAATAGAAATTGCTCGGTACTGTATTTATGACGACATGATGAACACTCTTTCATACAATACCTTTAAAAAATGCCCCCACCATTTTTTCCTGTGAGTGAATTTTACAGCAAGAATTCATACACTAAATTATAAATAGATTAACGAAATTGTCAAGATTTAAGTCTGTTTGCAGATACCAGGAGTTGATTATCGTATTCAATCCGGATATAATCATGCAATGCGAACTAATCTGATGGTTTATTCACTTGAACAAATTGAGTCAGCCATGACGGCCCGCGATATCGAAGCATACCGTGCCGCCCAGATATTCCAGTGGATCTGGCAAAAAAACATACGGAATTTCTCATTGATGACCAACATTTCAAAAATACTAAAGAAGGCACTCGCTGAAGAATTTGATATTAACGGATTAGTTATAGAAAAAATACTGAAAACAAAAGATGGCGTTCAGAAGTTCTTATTCAAGACTGAAGATAACCAATATATCGAAACGGTATCCATCCCTGAACAAAAAAGGAGGACAATCTGTGTTTCAACCCAGGTTGGCTGTCCACTTAACTGCCGTTTTTGCGCTACTGGATTGATGGAATTCAAACGAAACCTCAAGGCTTATGAGATCGCTGATCAAATCAGTCTTGTCCAGCAAAGTATCGGCAGTAAAATAACTAATGTTGTCTTTATGGGAATGGGTGAACCTCTGCTAAACCTTGAACAAGTCATCAAAGCACTCGATATCATAAGTTCACCGATTGGGCTCAGCATCAGCCAAAGACATATGACGATATCAACCGTGGGGATTATCAAAGGGATCAACGAGCTCCTTGAATCAACGCTCAAAGTGAAACTGGCTATATCATTGAATTTCGCTGACCAACAGCTGCGACAAAAAATGATACCTGCAGCACGAGATAACCCACTCACTGAACTCGTAAGTGCAGCACGCGAGTATTCACTAAAGAAGTCTATGGTTACCTTTGAATATGTCTTGATCGACCGTATCAATGACCGTTTGGAGGATGCCGAACGTCTACTCAATTTGGTTAAAGGGATTCCATCAAAAATCAACCTTATTACGTACAACCCATATCCACGGCTGCCTTATAAAAAACCTTCGCCAGCTAAGGTCAAGCTGTTTCATAATTTCTTGTTGAGATCAAACCATACTATCACGCTTCGAAAATCGCGCGGTAGTAGAATACGTGCTGGCTGCGGTCAGCTTGCCACGTGAAATGTTTGATTTAATGAAAAAATCAGGTATAATTAGCAAGGAATATTGATAGATTGAGGACGCTGGACTAACCTGGTTAGAGAATTACGTGTTTTTATAATAATGAATATTGAAAATGCACGAAGGATACTTGCGCTTGCTAAGGCATAAATTCTTTATAAAATAACATATGCTTTTCAGCAATGGCTTCCCAGCTAAAATATTTATGAATCGTATTGCAACCTTTCTGTCCTAAACTTAGAGCCAAATTTCGGTTTTTCAACAATTTAATTATGGCTTCAGCAAATTCCCTTTTATTAGCTGGATCTATTAATAAGCCATTTTTTCCAGAAGAGATAACGGTTCTAATCCCGCCGAATTTAGAAGCAACAACCGGAACTGCGCAAGCCATAGCCTCTAATACAGTCATACCAAAGGGCTCAAAAATGGATGGTAAAGCAAACAACGTTGCCTTTTGGTAAGAAGCAACGAGTTTATCATCTGGTACATAACCCATAATGCGCACGTTAGTATGCATGTTTTTTTCATGTATAATCTTTTTCATCGTAACCAGAACCTCAAGTTCTGTTTGCTGTGGTTTAGGCGACCCACCACCAATAACAAGGTGAACATCAGGTATTTCCTTTCTTATAATATCAAAGGCATTGAGCAAAAAATCGTACCCTTTATTCGCATCAATACGACTCAGACAAAAAATATATTTTTCAGGCAACCCTGTTTTTATCTTTTTCTCATCTGGTTTAGGCGGATGAAAATTGTGAATATCTACGCCCGGAGAGATAACAACGATATTATCTGCTGTAAATCCATATAACTGCTCGATTTTTTCCTGCTGAAGTTTAGTTGTTACAGTTTGCGCCTTTACTGTTTTGAAAATTCGGAGCTCTTCTGCAATCCTGTGTTTAAATGTGTATTTTTTCTCCATCTCTTCAGTATCTCCACCCATCTTTTCACGTTTCCATGCTCCAATTGAATGAGCAGTAAAAAAACCTGGTTTGCCAAATGCCTTTGCCACGTCGAGTGCTACAATCCCAGCATCCACGTAATGACCATGGAATAGATCATAGTGAAGATTATTTGTTTTAATGAATTTTATCATATTCTCCGCAAGCTCTGGTAAGACGTCGTAGATATCCTCTTTGCAGATAAATTTCTCGGGTCCTGCTGGTATCCGAATAACCCTTACATCAGGATAATCCAGAACAGGATCAATCTGGTTCTTTGTAAAATCAAACCATCGCGTGTAAATATCTACTTTTATCTTGCTTTTGGTAAGTGCCTTGGCTAACTGTAATACATAAACAACCTGTCCACCTGTATCTGTCCTGCCCAGCTGAGGAATCGGATCAACATATCCGTGCGTACTCAGTATACAAATATTCTTAATTTTGAGTTCTGGTTTTCTTTTCATTCTACCCCATATGTGGCTGTTACAATAATATCAGCCTTGGGTTTGTGTGATGATATAATTTTGTGTTCGATTTCAAGTATCTTCTCAAGAAATTCATCCTGTTCTTCTCTTGCCCTTTGCCTGCGCGACTCTTTTGTATCAATATAAGTCCGGTCAATGAAGATATGTTGATGAATATTCTCCAGTATGGTTGTGTAGGTTCCTTCAACTATGACTGTTTTGATTTCTTTGAGATTGGTTATTTCTTTAGTAATGCGGTCTTCATCAAAAATTACCAATGGTTTTCCTATTTCTTCTTTCCCCTTCAGGATGTCCTCAAGATTCTGATCAAGTAATTCAAGATGGACCTCAGAAAGCCCAACATGATTAATATCTTTTCTGCGCATCTTCGCATTTGTCTTTGGTGGATATACAAAGTAATCATCCTGTTGAATAATAAAGCTTTTTATATATCTTTTTTTAGCAAGTAATTCAGCAAGAACCGCAGCGATTTCTGACTTACCACTGCCAGATTCACCTGCAATAGTGATAATGAATTTGTCTTTGGTCTTTATTATTTGTGGAAGGAGCAAATCTAAAAGACCTCTTGCCGCCTTAATATGGCATTCCTCTACAACAAGTTTGTCACCCTCCACTATTTTACCAAACGCCAGTTTTTAAGTACTCATCCATAGATGTTGCGGCAACTCTGCCATCGCCCATTGCCAGAATTACAGTGGCGCCACCGCGTACTACATCGCCACCAGCCCAACATCCTTTCTTAGAGGTCTTACCAGTCTCTGAAGCAACTTCGATATTCCCCCATTTGCCGATCTTTAGATCTGATGTGGTTTGAGGAATCAAAGGATTTGGGCTCTGACCGATAGCGCATACTACAGTGTCTATCGGTGTTATGAAATTTGAACCTTCAATCGGTACGGGTCTCCTTCTTCCTGAAGCATCCGGTTCACCCAACTTCATTTTTATACATTCCATCTCTTTGACCCAGTCTCTTTTATCACCAATATATTTCACTGGCAGGGTGAGGATATCAAAAATTATTCCTTCCTCTTTTGCGTGATGGATCTCTTCTTCTCGTGCTGGCATCTCTTTACGTGAACGACGGTATACATTATGAACCTCATCTGCACCAAGACGCAGGGCGGTCCGAGCACAATCCATCGCGACATTACCACCACCTATCACTGCAACCCTTTTGCCACGCACTATAGGTGTATCATATTCAGGAAAGAGATATGCCTTCATGAGATTTGACCGGGTAAGATATTCATTCGCCGAATAAACACCATTAAGATTCTCACCCGGGATATTCATAAACCAGGGCAGGCCGGCGCCAGTACCAATATAAATAGCATCAAAATCTTCAAGCAGCTGGTCAATCGTTGCTGTTTTTCCAACGATAAAATCAACTATTAATGTTACGCCACATTTTATCAGATAATCGACCTCACGGTATACAATTGCCTTGGGTAACCGGAATTCTGGTATACCATAAACCAAAACACCGCCAGGTTTGTGCAATGCCTCAAATATCGTCACGGCATGACCTTGCATAATCATGTCTCCGGCTACAGTCAATCCGCCAGGACCAGCGCCAATAATGGCAACCTTTTTACCGGTTGAACGAGGGATTTTAGGCATCGACGACTCACCATGAGCTCTTTCCCAGTCAGCAGCAAAACGCTCTAATCTGCCAATCGCCACAGGTTCAAATTTCTTGGCGAGAACACAAATTTTTTCGCACTGATCTTCTTGCGGACATACCCTACCACATACTGCAGGCAATACATTCTTTTCCTTCAGTTTTTCTATGGCGCCTCGAAAATTACCTTCGGCAATAAATCGTATAAATCCGGGGATATCAATTTCTACTGGGCAACCCTTAATGCAGATCGGTTTCTTGCACTGCAAACAGCGGCTGGCTTCCTGCATAGCTTCTTTTTCACTATAGCCATACGGAACTTCATCATAGTTCTTAGCACGTTCCTTTGGTGGTTGCTCCCGCATCGGGGTTTTGTTAGGTACAATTTTCTTAGCCATATCTCTCACATTCGTAGAAACTCAAAGAATACCTCTCTTCACCAAGATAGATCCTGCGGCGTGCAAGCAAGGTATCCCAGTCAACCTGATGACCATCAAATTCCGGACCATCAACACACCCGAATTTGGTTTCGCCGCCGACGATTACACGACACACACCACACATGCCTGTGGCATCAACCATTATCGGGTTCAATCCAACGATCGTTTTAACATTCAAGGGTCGTGTCGTCTGGCTCGCTAAATAGGTCAGATAAGTACAACCTTGAACATAAACAAGATCTGCTCCCTTTTCCTTTATATGGTCGACCAAAAAATCATTAACATGACCTGTAAATCCTTTAGAACCATCCCTGGTTATTTCATAGAATTCATCACTGTACTTTTTAAGCCTGTCCTGCCAATACAGCAAATAATCACTGCGACCTTCAATTATTGTTGTTACATAATTTTTCTTTTCCTTAAACATGCGAATAACCGGATAGAGCGCACCGATACCATAACAACCCCCAAGACAGACGATCTTCTTTCCTTCGACTATTTCAGTAGGTTTACCTAATGGGCCTGCCAGGGTTGCTATAGCATCACCACTCTTCAATGCCGCAAGTTTACTTGTTGATGTTCCTACTTCCATAAAAAGCATACTGACACTTTCCTTATCCCAATCTATAAGGTTCAAAGGTATACGCTCTCCCTTTTCATCGGCACGAACCACCACGAACTCACCGGCCTGGGCATTTTTATGTATGATATCTGACTCAACAACGAGCAGATGGATGTTCGGTACGATCAGTTCTCGCTTCAGAACTCTATACATCTATACCACCTTTCCTGATAGCCTAATCACTTGATATCCTTCTCCACCCTCACAGGCTGACTGTTAACTGCTCCCATTGATGGATGGTAATAAACAAGAACACTATTCTCAGGTACATCTTCAGTGACTCGAGCTGGCATTACTAAATTCAAAGTCCTACCAATTATTTTGATTTCTGCCCCATCCTTGATTTTTGATTTCTTTGCGGTGCGATTATTCAACCACACACAGTTATCACCGCGCAGTCGTTCAAATCCCTTCATTAAAGCAGAGAGACGATGGCCCCTGTAGGAATAACTGTTCTCTCGAATAATTAAATGGATTGGATATTTTTCACTCACCTTTCTAGTTTTGGCGATGGCAGAAATTACCATCTTTCTCTTCTTAAATTTACGATTTTTTGTGTTGTGATTTAACTGCTTACTGATTTGTGTAATTATCCAATCATCAGATCTTGATTTGCCCAAAGGTTCAATCGCCTTACGTATTCTTTTTATTTTTCCCTCAATGTTCACAAGACTACCATTTACCTCGGCAAATGTAGCAGTGGGCAGAAATAAATCAAATCTAAATTGAGGAGGAAAACAGTCTTGCACAACAATAGTTTTATACTCTCTGTTCAGTTTTGGCGCTGTACCGAGTAAATATAAACAGTCGATATTTTTGTCCTGTAATAAATCCATGGCTGAAGAATCTACACCCATATCAATGATTTTCAAGGTATTTGTCTTTGCTGTCAAAGGTATTTCTTTGACATATTTAGGTACAGTAAGGTTTTTGATATTGCAGGGATTGTAGAGTATGTAGATATTTTTCCCATCTAATAAATCACTGCAGAGTTTGATATGCTGGTTGGAAACGCCTGTAGTATTGCTCGTTTTTTTCTGGGCAAAAAGAAGTTTTAAAACATCCGCCTCTTTTCCTGATTTTGGTCTAAGCCAAAAATCCGCCATCTGGGTTAGTTTGCTCGCCACGGCGTCAATTACCAAAAAAGTGGGTTCATCCCTTAGCTGTGACCTGAGTTTCAGGAACAGCACAGAAAAATCACTTATCATATCGGTATTTACTACTACAAATACTGCATTGCCCTTTATTTCTTTTAGGTTCAATGATTCAACACCACTTTCTAATGCTGACGTTGTAGCAAGCTTCTCGCATTCTAAATGATCAGCAAGACCATAAACAGAATTAATAGCCTCGATTGTCAATTGAGGAGACAACAGCATACCTGTTTTTTTCCTGTATTCACTGAGTTTAGTGCAAACAAAATCAAAAGCCTCTTCCCACTCTACCTCAACAAGACGCTCCCCTTTTCTTAATATTGGAGATGTAATACGCTTTGGATGATGGACCAACGGAGCAATACCGAAACGACCGCGCACACAAATTGGATTATTATCGGGTGTTGAACTCACCACGGTGTTAGCACGGACATTAATATTGATTGAACATCCAATATTACACAACGCACACGTTGTTTTCACAGATCGCTGGGGTGAACCAAGCCATTTACTGTATCTATCTCTCAACGCACCAGTGGGACATACATCTACACAAGCACCACAGAATTGACACCCGGTCTCAAGGTGGAGCAGATTATATGCAGTACCAACAAGCGTTTTCGGACCACGGTGCTGGAAATCCAGAGTCCCGGCACCCCTCACCTCTTGACACATCCGCACACACCTTCCACAAAGGATGCATAAATTGTAATCGCGTTCAAAGAACGGATCGAATTTCTCGATTTCCAGATTCCGATAACTAAATTCGAATGGTATCTCTTTAATCTCAAGTTTTTCCACAAGTTCTTGCAATTCACAATCGCCATTGCGTGCACAAAATTTACATCCAAAGGTTACCGCAGACTTCTCGATACATTCTTGATACTCAGCACACTCCTCTTTCTTATCGCATATCAAACAGGCATGGGGATGTTCTGAAAGAATTAACTGTAGAGAAAATGTACGTAGTTTTTTTAGTCGTGGCGTATCAGTCTTAACCACCATGCCATCTTCGACCGGCAGTGTACATGAAGCAACAGGGCTTGGCCAACCCTTGACTTCCACAATACACAACCGGCAACCGCCATAGGGAACAAGATCCTTATGATAACATAATGTAGGGATGTAGATACCTTGTCTCTGCGCAACCTCAAGGACTGTTTCACCTTTCTTGGCCACTATCTCTTTCTTGTTTATTTCTAGTTTAATCATGCTGGTTTAAACTAATATTGAAGTTAAGAAGTTTGGAGCCTGGTATATCAGGAAATCTTATCTTCATATCTTCTTAACTTCTCATCTTCACTTTACTGGTGGCGATACTTTCTTCACTGCTTTGAACTTTGGCGGGCAAACTGTCAGGCAGATGCCGCATTTGATGCATTTTTCCTGATCTATTTTATAGACATGTTTTGGTTTACCGCTTATCGCATCACTCGGACAATTTTTGGCACAGACCGTGCAACCACCACACAGTTCAGGGTCAATCACGTAGGAAATTAACGATTTGCAAACCAGTGCGGGACATCGTTTCTCTTTGATATGTGCAAGATATTCATCCCTGAAATATTTAATTGTGGTTAGAACCGGATTTGCCGCGGTCTGCCCTAATCCACACAAAGAGGTAAGCTCTACATTTTTGCCGATATCCTCTAAAAATTCAATGTCACCTTCTCTACCTTTACCTTCAGTAATTCGATTAAGAATTTGAACCATATGTTTTGTACCCAGCCTACACGACGGGCATTTACCGCAGGATTCCTCCTGTGTGAAATTCAAGAAATAGCGTGCTATATCCACCATACAGGTATCTTCATCCATTACGATCATACCACCTGAACCCATCATTGAACCAGCTTTTGTTAAACTTTCATAGTCAATAGGTAGATCCAACAGGCTTTTAGGTATGCAGCCACCAGATGGACCTCCGGTCTGTACTGCTTTAAATGCCTTACCCCCGGGGATTCCACCACCGATGTTATTAATGATTTCTCTAAGGGTTATACCCATTGGAACCTCAACAAGGCCAGTATTATTAATCTTACCAACCAGCGAGAATATTTTCGTACCTTTGCTTCCTTTTGTACCGATAGAAGAGAACCACTTGGCACCCCTTAAAATAATTGTCGGCACATTTGCCCAGGTTTCAACATTATTTATGTTGGTTGGCTTACCCCACAGACCTCTTTCGGTTGGATATGGTGGTCTG
>JAUWGT010000075.1 GCA_030606265.1 Candidatus Stahliibacteriota bacterium
CTCAATTTTTCAATTGAATCAAAGATTCAAGTACATTGAAAAGAGTTAAGATAACATGAGTCCCTCACTTAAGTTCGGGATGCTCAATTTTTCAATTGAATCAAAGATTCAAGTAAAATTGGCAAGGGCAGGAGAAGGTTATTAAGGGCTTTGAAATGAATATTGACAATAGGAATTTTATATATATAATTGTTAGAATGAAAATGCTTCTCTGCGGAATCGGGAATAAAGATAGAGGAGATGATGGGTTTGGTGCGTATATACTAGAAAACATTCAAGAATCCAACTATTTAAGGAAGATAGACTGTGCATTATACCCAGAAAACTATCTCAACAAGATGGTGAGTGAAAACCCGGATTTAATAATCTTCCTTGATACAATCAGAAGACAAGGTTCACAAAATATTCTTTTAAGGAATGGGGAAATATTGGAGAATAATCCAATTTCAATCTCGACCCACAATCTACCTTTTAGTGCGATCTATGAATATCTAAAGGCAAATACCCGGGCAAAAATATGGTTCTTGGGTATTTGCCCAATTTCGTTTGAAAAGATGAGTGAAACTACTAAAATAGTGGCGCATAAGATAATAAATGCCCTGAATTTTCTTGACAAACAAGAAAAACAAGATATAATAAAAATCTATGAGACTCTATCTACTACCCTCAAATAATATCAAAAACTTTGTAAAAAAATTGGCTCAAGATGGGTCTGTTTACTATCCAATCTTTGAAGATGATAAAACACATCTCATTAAATTTACAGAAGACAAGGAGTTTGAACCCAATTTTGAGAAGATCAGAACTGCTGAAAATATCAAACATTTCTTTTTCCCAAGTCGCGATGTGGTAGCGAAATTCCCAAAGGACTCAAAGGTCAAGGCGGAAAAACAATACCTTTTTGGTATTAAGAGCTGCGATCTAAGGGGGATTGAGGTCTATGACAGGATTTTCATAAAAACCGAACCGGTTGACCCGATGTACAAAGAACGCCGGGAAAAGACAATCATTATTTCTGCAGATTGCCCAGAACCGGCTGACTGTTGTTTCTGTAATCTCGTTGGTGTTAGTCCTTATGGTGCTGGTACTTGCGATATAAATGTGACAAAGGTTTCGGCCGGTTTATTGTGTGAGGTTTTCACGAAATTCGGCGAGCAAGTTATCAGCAAACACAAAGATCTATTCGAAGAAGCCGGCAAAGAAGCTCCCAAAGAGCGTGAGAAAACACGAAAAGACGCGCTTACGGAATTGGGTAAAATAAATTCCAAACCATTCAAAGAGGATATTGCCGAGCGTATTGAAAAAGCCGGTAAGGAAACTATGCAGGATGCTCAAAAAGACTGTGTTGAGTGTTTTGCTTGTCTTTATGCTTGCCCGACCTGTTATTGTTTCTTGCTCAGTGATTATAAGAAGGGAAAGAATATTGAGCGTGTAAGAACATGGGATGCGTGTTACTATGCTGCATACGCTCGAGTCGGTGGTGGTGCGAATCCACGGAGTGATCTTGTGGAGCGGTTCTGGAATCGCTTTCTGTGTAAATTCAATTATTTCAACGAATATGAAGGTTTTTTCGCATGTTCTGGTTGTGGAAGATGTTATCGTGGATGTTCAGCAAAAATTGATATAAGGGAGATCTTATGGAAGCTGTGAATCCATACTATCCAATTCCGATAAAAATAAAAGAGATAATACCAGAAACCCATAATATTAGCACTTTTATTCTTGAAGGGATGCCAATACAATTCAAAGCCGGTCAGTTTGCTGAACTGACTGTACCGGGTGTTGGCGAGGCACCATTTACACCATCTTCTTCACCGTATGCTGATGATATGGAATTTACGATAATGAAGGTCGGTCGAGTGACGGGTGGACTTTTCGAGTTGAAAAAGGGTGACCTGGTAGGAGTGAGGGGTCCTTTTGGCAAAGCCTATCCTTTGAAAGATTTTAAAGGCAAGGAGATCTTTATTGTGGGTGGCGGGGTTGGTTTTGCTCCCTTGCGTTCGCTGTTTTTGGCGTTAGTCCACAATATTAAAGATTACAAGAAAGTTTATATACGATATGGTGCACGAACGCCAGATGATTTGGTGTATTGGAAATTGATCCCGAAGTGGCAAAAGATCAATGGTGTTGACATTGACCTTACGGTAGATATCGGTGATGATTTCTGGGAAGGTAAGGTTGGTGTAGTGACTGTGTTGCTTGATGACATACCAGTTGATTTGGATAAGGCGCCGGCTTTTGTCTGCGGACCACCTCTGATGATGAAATTCGTGACCCAGCGGCTGGTTGAGGCAGGTTTCCAACACCGCAATATCTATTTATCTATGGAGAAGAATATGTCGTGCGGTATCGGTAAATGCAATCACTGCCGAGTGGGAAAATTCTATGTATGTAAGGATGGACCAGTTCTTACCTGGGATGATGTGAAGGATATTGAGGAGCCGTTTTTATGAAGAAGGTTGATCCTGCATTTACTACTGTTAAAAAGACGGTATGTCCATTCTGTAGTTTCGGTTGTGAACTTGGCGTGGTCTTTAATGATTTTGGAGTGAAGGGTGTTGAGTACATAAAGGATGGCAGTAGTGAAGGCAGACTATGCCCAAGAGGAAGTGCTTCTGCATTGTACCTGAATCACCCGCTGCGACTATCAATGCCGATAAAGAATGGTAAGGTGCTTGATTGGACAAAGCTTAGCAAAGACCTGAAAAAGGTATTTGCTAAACCAGCGAATGTTGCAGTTACATTTGACCGAAACCTGACCATTGAGGATTATCGTTCGATAATCAGCTTTTGTAAGGCAACCGGTGTCGAGAATATCGCCTCCACCTATTTTGAGCCCGAGGCTCTGCTGCGTGAATTTTTTGGTAAATCATTCTCAATTGACGATATCAATAAAGCCAGCATGGTATTGGTTGTGGGTGATCCATTCAATCAGACACCAATGCTCTCCAAGGCACTCATTGAATGGAAATTGCGCAACCGTAAAAATCGTCTGGTAGTAGTTGATACGATGAAAACGCACACTGCTACATTCGCAAGTGATTTTCTTAAGTGCAGGGTAGATACTGAACCATTATTGCTCTTAGGACTCGCCCAGGAGAACATTGCTGGCGTCAATGTCCCAGAAACTACTGGTGTTTCGGCTTCGAAAATAGCCGATATCTCAAAGGATTTGAAGCAGAGCAAAGATGCTCTGATTCTTGTTTGTTTTTCTTTTGCACACACCTATGATTCAATGCTTCTGAAGGAGGGGATCAAACGCTTGAGTGCTTACGCCGGCAAACAGATTATTCCGTTTGTTGAATTTCCTGGCTTTGAAGGAAATCAGCGTTTTGGTACTATTCTCGATAAGATAAAAAAGAAGAAAATAAAACACCTCGTGAATTTTGGCGAGCTATTTCCCTTTTATTATCCGCAGATCAGTAAAAGCTTGAAGACAGTTAATATATTTGCTACATCGCCGATTAAACATAAAGATCATACAGTACTGCCGGTTGCTTTGAACCTGGAGAAACAAGGGGCGATTTTAACCAACCGCGGGGAACAGGATTTATCCGGTACTATTAATCCAGCAAGTGGTGCTCGGATGGTCAGCGAGATCCTTGCTCTTGTAAAAAGGACAAAGGCAGGAGGCGGGACAGTAATACCACCGGCGCTTACAATTAACCTGCTTGAAAGAGCAAAGAGAATTGTTGCACGTACAAAAAAACCCAGGAAGAAAAAAACCCTAAGGTTGCTTGGCGAAAAGATTTCTTACAATTTTCTCGGATTCTTTGAAAAGGAGAAACTCAAAATAAACCCCCTTGATGCTGAGGTATTAGGTCTTAAGCCAACTGATGCAGTATTTCTGAAATCGAAACATGGTGAGGTAAATTGCAGAATTAAGCTAACGACTGATATTGACCAAGGAATTGTGGTTATTCCTGCAGAAACGCCCGCTGTAAAGGGTATATTCGAGTATGAAGTGGTTGATAATATCATTAGCTTTATCCCAACTGAGGTGGAAATATGGCGAAAAGGATAGTATTAGATCTTGACTTATGTTGTGGTTGCCGGTCTTGTGAAGCGGCGTGCAAAGCGGCTTTCAAAGGAGAGGCGCGCATCAGGCATGGGGATATAGCAGGTGAAGCTTATTTGCCGCTTGCATGCAAGCATTGTAATGAACCATTGTGTCTTGCCGCGTGCCCGGTTGATGCGATAACAAAAGATGAGGCAACCGGTATCGTGACGCGGTCAGCGATGATCTGCATCGGATGTCAGAGTTGCGCTTATGCCTGTCCTTTTGGTGTTATTGATGCACCTCTTATTAGGCACATTTCTCAAAAATGCGATCTATGTAGTGATCGGGAAGAAGGTCCTCGTTGTGTGGCAGCGTGTTCTTCAGGAGCATTGAAATTCTTAAGTGATAAAGAGATCAAAAAGCATCAAATCGGTATGAGAATGGTCTCCAAACATGCATTTTACAGGAGAAGTCCATGAATATCGTAAAGATCCTCTTTCAATATGTCGTATTCCCCGGTTTCATTTTCACCGGTGTTGTTGGTCTGTTCTTGACTTGGATCGACCGTAAAGTCACCGCACGAATACACTGGCGAGTAGGTCCTAAATGGTTTCAACCTTATGCAGATTTCCTGAAACTCTTGCTCAAGGAAACCATTGTGCCCGAAGGTAGCTCAAAGACGCTTTTTCTCTTAGCTCCGCTCTTTGGTATTATTAGTATGTCGATATTTGCCGTGATGCTTTTTTCAATGAATTTCAACCCCACAACTACGTTTATCGGGGATCTGATCGTTATTGTATATCTCCTCGCTTTGCCAGCGATCGGCATTGTTCTCGGAGGTTCAGCATCCAAGAACGTTCTTGCTGGGGTTGGTGCTTCCCGGGAAATGACGCAGTATTTGGCCTATGAATTGCCTTTTTTGATCGCCATCGCAACGATAATTTTAAAAGCAGGTGGCAGTATAAAATTCGGTGAGATTATTCTTGCCCAGCAGGCTGGCGGACCGTTTTTATATTCGATATCCGGGGTCATAACTGCGGTAGTAATTCTGCTTACGATTCAAGCTAAATTGAGTTATGTCCCATTTGATATACCCGAGGCTGAGCAAGAAATCATGGCCGGTCCCTATATAGAATATTCAGGTGTAGCACTGGCTTTGTATAAGCTCGGACGAGCCATGATGCTCTTTTTGTTGCCGTTGTTCTTAATTTCCTTGTTGTGGGGTGGTTTTGCAGATTGGTGGGCTATCCCGAAGTTTCTTTTAATAATTGTTTTGATAGTTCTTATAAAGAATACAAATCCGAGGCTGCGAATTGATCAGGCGCTGAAATTCTTCTGGCTAGGACTTGGTGTTTTATCGATTATTGGTTTGGTATTTGCTTATTATGGATTGTAAAGGAGAAGAGCATGGGAAACGCTAAGCTTTGGGGGTTAAAGAAGTCGCCCTGGGTATTTCATGTAGCCGCGGCTTCTTGTAATAATTGCGACATTGAGATATTGGATCTCATTACTCCCCGGTGGGATGTCGAGCGTTTTGGTATTGTGCTTGTTGGGTCACCAAGACACGCCGATGCTCTGCTGGTCACCGGTGTTCTGAACCGAAAGAATCTGCCGCGTGTTTTGAGAGTTTATGAACAGACACCAAAGCCCTGCCTTGTTATCGGTATTGGTTCGTGTACTTGTCATACGCATATGTTTGAATCTTCCTATAATGTGGTCGGTCCATATGATAAATACCTTCCAGTTGATGTCTACATTCCAGGTTGTCCACCTAAACCGGAAGCAATGATTCTGGGTATTGTCAAGGCTTTGAAGAGGTTATAATAATGAAGAAAGAATATTCAAAAAAGGTATTGGAAGAAATAATCAAGAAGTTTCCTGAAGTCACGGTGAAGATCCATGGACCACGCAGAACGTACCTAAGTGTAGTAAGAGAAAAGGTATATGAATTTGCGAAATTTCTATACGAGAAAAAGGGATTCCGTTTTTCAATTGCAACAGGTATTGATACACGTGAGGGTATGGAGATAATATACCACTTCACTCATGATGAAGCGGGAACCTATTATAATATAAAGACATTGATCCCGAAAGACGATTTGAAAATAAAGAGTCTGGTTCCCTTCCTACCGGCTGCTGATTGGATAGAAAGGGAGATGCACGAACTGTTGGGGATAGATTTCATCGGTCATCCAAATCTCATTCCTCTGTTGACCGCTGAGACCTGGCCTGCTGACCTGCATCCTTTGTGTCGCGACTATCAAGATGAGCATAAGGAACTAAAAATAAAGAAGAAACTCCAGGAGGAACATTGCGAAGAGTAGTGCCAATTGGTCCATATCATCCATTACAAGAAGAGCCTGAATTCTTCAAATTGATTGTCGAAGGCGAGAAGGTCGTTGATCTGGAAATAAATATAGGCTACAACCACCGCGGTCATGAGTTTATTTCACCGACTCTAACATGGGATCAGGTGCCTTTTTTAGTTGAAAGGATTTGTGGTATTTGTTCAGATTCACACCCTTATGCATATGTCTTGGCAGTGGAGGATTGTGCTCATATTACAGCGCCTCCTCGGGCGCAGTATATCAGAACGATTGTCGCTGAGTTGGAGCGCATTCATTCCCATTATCTGTGGCTTGGTTTAGCCGGTCATTTTATCGGTTACAATACAGTTTGGATGTGGGTCTGGCGTTATCGCGAACCTTTGCTTGATCTTTTCGAACTGATAATGGGGAACCGTAACCATTATGCAATTAATAAAATAGGTGGTGCAAGAAGAGATATCTTGCAAGAGGATCACCCTAAGATAGAGAAGTACCTTGACCTTTTAGAAGAGAAGAATAAGATGTTCACCAGTGCGATCCTCGATGATCCTGTTATTCTAGCGAGGCTTGAAAACGTTGGTATCTTATCTAATGAAGAAGCAATTGCCTACGGCGTTTTGGGTCCAACCGCGCGTGGCTCGGGCTATGCGATTGATGTACGGAAAGATGATCCATTTGATGCCTATGACAAAGTTGATTGGAATATGATTGCTTTTCCTGAGGGGGATGTACTTGCTAAAGCCAAGGTGAGATTGATTGAATGTTTCGAATCGATTAAGATTGTAAGGCAGTGTTTGAAAGATATGCCTGATGGTCCGATCGAATCCAGAGTTGATGAAATCCCTCCTGGAGAAGGTATTGGTCGACACGAAGCGCCTCGTGGTGAGGTTTTTCACTACGTTCGTTCAGACGGTTCAAACAAACCGATCAGGCATAAAGTAAGAGCGCCAAGTTACATGAATATTGCTTCGAACGTGGTTGCAGTCAAGGGTTATTCTATTGCTGACGCTGCCTTGGTTTTGGCAGCAGTTGATCCCTGCTACTGTTGTACTGACCGAACTATGGTTTATGAGAATGGCAAGAGAAAGTATTCAGGACAGGACCTTCTGAGATTATCACATGAAAAAACTGAGAAGATTAGAAGGAGATATAGGAAATGATAGGATTTGATTTTTTCTTGGACCGATTTGGAATATTCCTTAGCGCTTTATTTATATTTATTGGTTTGATGTCGTTTATCTATGCGCTTGCGACGCTAAAGAAAAAAGGACATCGCCTCGAGTTCTATATCACACTCATATTGATTGTTACTTCTGGTGTTGGTGTTGCGCTATCATACAACTTATTGCTTATTTTTATCCTCTGGGAGATTTCAACCTTTGCCCTTTGGCGCGCAATCGGTTTCTACAGGCAAAAAGAAAGCCTTAACGCCGCGAGTTTTTCCTTTATTATCAACTTCATGGCTGCTTCAATAATGCTTATTGGTATTATTATGCTCTTTATTGAGAATGGTACCTTTAATATCTCTGAAATCCAATCTTTCGATATGGTAGCTGTGGTTCTCATTACGATTGGAATTCTTACTAAGTCGGTCACCATGCCGCTTCATGTTTGGTTAGTACCTGCGTACAAGGCGATTCCTTCGGCAATGGGCGGTTGTTTTGCTGGTATTGCTGAGAACCTTGGGGTTATTTTATTCCTGAGGCTTTTGGCAAACGGTAATTTCATAGCCCCTCAATTTTTTTATATTATTGCATGGATTGCAATTACTTCCAGTGTACTCATGGGAGGTGCGGCGCTTCTTTCCAACAAATTGAGGAATCTGCTTGCTTACTCCACAGTGAGTCAAATCGGCTTTATCTTATTAGGGTTTGCAGTTGGCGGTACCTACGGTTTGGTTGGAGGTATGATCTATATTCTTGCCCACGCTCTTGCTAAATCAGGGCTTTTCTTTGGCGTCGGTATTATCGAAGAGATGACAGGAAAGGATGATCTGAACAGCTTGCCTTGTGTATTAAAGGCATCACCGACCCTCGGGGTTTTGATGGCGCTGCTCGCTGGTTCAATTGTCGGTTTTTTCCCGATGGTTGGTTTCTTTGCAAAATTAATGGTGGTAATTGGTACGGTTACTGTGAGTGGATATCTTGGGGTTGGTGCGATAGTAGCAGCAGTGTTCACGCTGTTGTACAACTGGCGCTTTTACCATGAACTGTTTTTTGCAAAAGCATTGACCCGATCGACAAAAGTCAAGAGACCAAGCTATATAGCGTTAGCCGTTGTTTTCATTCTCGCCCTAGCTTCATTACTGTTCGGCATCTTCTTTTATCAGCCATTCAATTATCTGACTGCAGGCGGAGGGTTTTAATCATGGAATTCTGGGGTATTGAGCTTTATTATTGGATAATATTTTTACCCATTGCAGGTGGTCTTTTAGGTTTTATTATCAACCGGCTTCGGACAGAATTGAATTTCCTTGCCTTTGTAGGTACGCTTTACTTCGCGATAAAGATTTTCCTGAAGACAAGAGGTGAACCCATTTCCGATAGCCTTGCAAGCATCGGCGGTATCAATTTCAGATTCTTTCTTGATAACCTAACCGGATTCATCCTGCTTTTTGTTGCTATATCGGCATTGCTCATCTGGTTCTATTCATTGAAGGCAATGTCAAAAAGACCGAGAGAAAGGGCATTTTACTTATACCTTACAGTGACTCTTGCTGCCGCGAATGCCGTGGTTGTAGCAGGTAACCTTATTTTCTTGTTTGTATTCTGGAACTTGTTGGTTTTCTCATTGTACGGTATGCTTCAGATTGCCAAGGGCAATAATGATAGTTCGCATGCAGCACGCAAAGCGATTACGATTATCGGGGTAGCTGATTACGCATTAATGCTTGGTATCGTGATCTTGCTGGTCATGGTCGGCAACGTAGATTTTCCGGTAGCCGACAAGATTACCTTGACCAATCCGTGGTTAATAACTTCATATATTCTCATTATGATCGGCGTTTTGGCAAAGTTGGGGACAATGCCTTTTCATACATGGATCCCTGAAAGTGCCAAGGTTGTACCAGCATCTACCCTGGCATTTATCCCTGGGAGCATAGATAAATTATTGGGCGTTTATCTTCTACTGAGAGTGTCTTTTTTCATTTTCGATATCTCAAGCTCGATGCCGCTTCGTATTCTCTTAATGGTTATCGGGGCTGCATCAATAGTTTTTATGTCAGCGGCAGCATTAGTTCAAAAAGATGCACAACGGGTTCTTGCTTTCTCTACTGTTTCTCAAGCTGGTTATATGGTATTGGGGATTGGTACTGGTATGCCCATTGCAATTGCCGGGGCGCTTTTTCATATGCTCAATAATGTTCTCTACAAATCAATTCTCTTCATGTCAGTTGGCTCAGTCGAAAACAGGACGCGGACAAGTAATATGAATGCCCTTGGTGGTCTTGGACCTAAGATGCCAATAACTTTCTTTTCTTTTGTTATCGCCGTTCTGGCTATTTCTGGGGTGCCACCCTTTAACGGATTTTATTCTAAGTGGATGATATACCAGGGGATCATTGAAATGAGCAACCAAATACCACTCTGGTTTATTTTCTTGATCTGCGCCATGTTTGGGAGTGTTCTGACTCTCGCCTATAGTTTGAAATTGCTCCATGCGATTTTCCTTGGTCAAAGACCAAAAGCCCTCAATAAAGTTAGAGAAGCACGTTTTGTTATGGTTGTACCATCGCTCATCTTCGCACTTGCTTGTGTCGTCTTTGGGATCTTTGCTGATCTAATCCCCTTAAAATTATTTGTCCTGCCATCACTGCCATTCAAAATCGAAACTATCGGATTTTGGTCACCGGGTCTTGCCACAATACTGATTATCGTTGGTATAATCATAGGTCTGATCATTTTCCTGATCGGTACGGTTAGTAATCCCAAGAGGAGTCGAGTTTTTGTAGGTGGAGAAGTACTCGATGAAGATGAAGCACGTGTGACCGGTGCGGATTTTTATTCGTCAGTTCGGACACTCGGAATGCTTAATAAGACATACCTTTTTGGCGAAGGCGGCGCTTTTGATATCTATAATCATCTTCAGGGACTAGCGCGCGGTTTTGCTTTCATTTCCAAGAATGTCATCAATAGAATCATTGTTGCTGCCTATCATTCAATAGGTAAATTAGTCCAAGCCACTGGTGCTCTGACATCTGTTTTGCACACCGGTGAGTTGTATAATTACGTCGGCTGGATATTCCTGGGTGGGGCTATCTTGATGCTATTGTTAGCGCTATGATGTGGGGGTCTAAATGATTGAGCTATATCTATTTCTTGCTTTCATTCTAGTTGCGGCAATAATAGCAACTGAAATAAAGGATTTACTGGCCGCGGTAATATCACTGGGTGCGGTTGGATTCGCGGTTGCGATCGTTTTCATTCTTGTTCAAGCTCCTGATCTTGCGATCGTTCAAATTGTTATCGAGGTTCTTACGGTAGTCATTTTCGTAGCGGTTATCTCACGCACTACTCATATTGACGAAACAATCGGAAAGAAACTTGCCGGGACCCAAATTTTCGCAGTTGTTCTGTTTGCTTTTTTTGCAATTCTATTCCTTGTGGTGATGGGAAAAGCACTGTATCAACTGCCGGCGTTTGGACATCCCACAATGAAAATCGCTTCGGAATATATCAGATTGGGTCTTGGGCAAACAGGTGGGGCAAATATCGTGGCTGATGTGATACTTGATTTTCGTGCGCTTGACACTCTGGGTGAAGCTACCGTACTCTTTACAGCAGTAATCGGTGTAGCCGCGTTAATGCGCAAGTCAGGGAGAAAGAAATGAAAGGGATGAGTTTGATAGTAAAAACAGTAACGAATATTGTGATCGGTTTTATTCTCATTTATGGTGTGTATATTGTTTTGCACGGTCATCTGACACCCGGAGGTGGTTTTGCCGGCGGTGTTATTATTGCGGGAACATTTGTTTTGAAATTCCTTGCTTTTGGAGGTACGGCGAGATCGGAAAGGGAATCGTTGACAATCGGTTCGGTATTTGAGAGTCTTGGAGCATTGCTTTTTATTTCTGTGGCGATATTGGGAATTTTACTTACGGGGGTCTTTTTCGCTAATTTCTTAGCCAAGGGGATACCGTTTCATCTCGTGAGTGCAGGTATCATACCAATATGTAACATCGCGATTGCCATTAAGGTTGGTGCCGGATTGTTTTCAATAATTTTGGCTTTAGCCGCGATGAAGTATGTTATTGAGGATTAATGAAATTACAAAATCCAAATGTCAAATCGCAAATGAATGATAAAGATATAATTAATAAGATAGGGATTTTGGGATTTAGGCATTTGAAATTCAATTTGCCTTTGGGCTTTGACCTTTATCATTACCGGTTTTCTCATAGATTGTGTGTAGATGTTTCAAGGAGAAAAAAATGATCATATTTGCTTCCTGTATTATCTTGTTCCTGATTGGTCTT
>JAUWGT010000120.1 GCA_030606265.1 Candidatus Stahliibacteriota bacterium
GTACGCCCGTCAAAAACTGCCGAAATTTTATGAAATTTAACGAGCCTGAAGGCTCTACTCCCATAAATTTCGGCATTCTTGGTCAAGCTGAAGGCTCTTTAAGACACTGCGAGTCCCGGATTTTATAAATGACATTGATCCCAAGAAGGAAAAGACCATTTTCCAAATACCTTACTAAAGTCTATACTACCCTTATTGAATCGTTTGGACCACAAGGATGGTGGCCAGGTGAGACTCCTTTTGAAATAATGGTTGGTGCAGTCCTTACGCAGAATACCAATTGGTTAAATGCCAGCAGGGCGATCGATAATATTAAGGCTGCGGGATTGCTTGATCCAAAGAAATTGCTCTGTAACCAGAGGAAAGTGCCACATCTGGTAAAGCCGTCTGGCTTCTACAGGTTGAAAAGTAAGAGGCTTCTTGCTTGGTGTGATTATTTTGTCGCCAAGTACCAAGCTAATGTGAAGAAAATGAAGAAAAGAAACCTCGGGTCACTGAGGGATGAATTGCTGACCATAAAAGGGATTGGTAAAGAAACAGCTGATTCAATACTTTTATATGCGCTTGACCGACCAGTGTTTGTTGTTGATGCATATACACGCCGGATATTCTCGCGTCACGGCTACTTTGATTATGATGCTCCGTACGACAAAATCCGCCTGCTCTTTGAGCACAATCTGCCAAGGAAGAGCAAAATATACAACGAGTTTCACGCGCTCCTTGTAAAACTTGGCAAAACCAGGTGCAAGAAAAATGAACCTTTGTGTAGTACTTGTTCTCTTCAGCACATTTAGCACTAATCTTGAGCCTATAGTGCGTGGGATTTACATAAATCCCTATCAAGCGAGTAAAAAAACCTACCTTGAGAACGTATTCATTAAGGCAGATTCAGGGTTGATCAATGCTATTGTTGTTGATTTCAAGAGTGATTACGGTTTTCTGGCTTATGGTTCAGAGCTTGAAGGGGCAAAGGAAATCAATGCCGTGAAGCGATACATTGATGTTGATTACCTCATGGAGAATGCCGCACAGCACAATGTGAAAGTAATTGCCCGGATTGTTTGCTTTCGCGATGAATACCTGGCAGCAAACAATGATTATGCTATTCTCAATGATAGCGGAGATGCCTGGTTGGACAGCAAGGGTCTTGCCTGGACAAATCCTTACAAGAAAGAAGTTAGGGGTTATTTATTGTCGATAACTAAAGAGATAACCAAATTGGGTTTTAAATCAATCGCTTTTGACTATATACGTTTTCCCACTGATGGCGAGCTTGCGCGGATTCGGCTTACTGACATCGACGGTTCACGCTACACGCCGATAGTGGAATTCTTAAAGGAGGTAAAAGATGATCTTGGTGACGAGGTCGAGATTGGGGTTTGCTGTTTTGGTTTTGCAGTCTGGTATAGTCTGAAAAGGGAAGGGCAGGATATTGAAAAGATGGGTGAATATATCGATGTTATATACCCCATGCTTTATCCTTCTCATTTCGGCAGAAATTTCAAGCGCGAGGAAGATGAGTACTGGCGCAATTACTGGATCTATTTTGATTCAGTCAGAGAAGCGAAGGAAAAACTCCCCGCTCATGTGAGAATAATACCTTTTGTGCAGGGATTTGATTTAGGGACACAGAGTTTTGATGGAGAATATCTTTCTAGTCAGTTCTATGGGTCGCTCGCTGGTGGAGCCGATGGTTTTGTTATTTGGAATGCCCGTGGTGACTACGCTATTTCTTGGAGCCCCCTTTCGTGGGTACGTAATTCAATCCTAAGGCAATCCGCTCAGACGAGCCTAAATAACCGTATGAAAGAAGCAGGGCAGCGATATCAAAATATAGGTCAGGTGCAATTACTAGCTCAAGCGAAAACCCAAAAGAAAAACCTGACCACGCGCCAGATTCATAGCCGGATTGATAACCGCCCATCAAGGAAAACCCAGATATTTTATCTTGACCCAGTTCGGCCATGAATTTTGGCGCACGGATACGTAACTCACTGCCAAGCGAATAAGTTGGTTTCGTATCCGGGTAAAGTGAATAATCAAAACTCAAAACACACTGATTTTCCCAAAACGGAAATTTGACGGCAACCCCCTGGCGGAAATTGACCGGTGGGTACTCCCACTTTTCGATGAACCTCCTCGGTGAACCAAGATTTTTCACGACCGAACCAAAGTACAGATATTTGTAGGGGTGGAAGATCAGACCAACGTCAGCGAGCACGCCATAGGCGCTGTACGTGTACAGCTGACTCCGCACGATCTTAATTGCACCACCCAAGGAGATTCTTTTTTTCCGACCTACTGCTTTGCCATATCCTATATTCAAAAGCATATCTGAGTTGCGGAATTCACCGAGTTGTTCCCCTCGTTCTGAGTACTCCATATCCGTACCTGATAGATATGACATACCAAAACCCAAACCGCCGATTTTACCAAGTGGGATAGCCGAAGCCAGGTTGTAGTAATTAAAGTAAGCAAGGTGCTTCATCGCCATGCCCGAGATAAAGTAGGAGCCAGTAACACCGAGACCTGAAGGATTCCAGAATACGCCGTTGGCATCATCACTCAGTGCCGTGAACGCGTTGCCCATAGCGACTGGTCTAACACCAATGCCCAGTTTGACAAAGGTATAGCCGGTTGCTCCAGGATCAAAGATTTGACTAAAAAGGATGAACGCAAGGGTACTGAGACTAGACACGAGAAACCCTATTTAAATCGGTCCTTCAGCTTTTTAAGAACATCTGGTAGCGTTGTATATTCCATATCAGAAAGTGGGAGGCGGTGGGGTTCAAATGGTCCGTGACGGCGAATATAATCGGCAATCTCGTTTGCCTTTTGCCGGGCGAGATCATAGCTTGGGTCAACAAACATATCGCGTGGTCCAATAAACGTGCCGTTGGTTACCTGAAAACCCAGGGCGATTACTCTCGGTGGTCCGTCAAAACGCGTCGGGTTAGCGTCATCTACAGAAACTGGCATGAATGGTCCCCAGTGTGAGCCGCGCATCCAACCAGCAACCATATGCGGCATGGCGAATGGTTCCATTACTTCACCGACCGCAGGGAAACCGCTCTGACATCTAATAATCATTACCGGATCATCTTTACCAACGTAGCGTCCAGCTATTAGATTGACTTTTTGTGTAGATGTTGCGGCTGCTATTTCACCGCTTTTCTTATAGATCCCTTTGATGATATAATGTTCTGATGCGCCGATCAAACATAAGAGGTCATAGATATCCTCAGGTGAATTTAGCTTGACTGTCTTATTCCCAAAAATATCGAGGACGTCAAACGTAAAACCTTCATGCATTGATGGATCGATTACCAAACCGATTGTATTGAAAGGATCAGCAAACATCTTATACAGCGGCATGTTCCAGGCACCAGGAGATGTTTTATCAGCCGCGAAAATTATTATTGGTTCGCTTCTTCGTTCCTCAATAGTCATTTCTGCGCAACCTGGACCCATACCTTTTACATTACCAGAAAAAGCGTCAGAGAGTAAATCCTGTCCAGCGCCGTATAGTTTCAACTCTTTGGCAACGTTGGTGCATTCAACAAATAGATCCCATGCCATCTTGTGTATTTCGCCCGAATCATCACCGAGCCGGTGGCTCATGATGAGTTCGAGGTCGTCGCCGCAGTGGGAAACATGGAAATCGACAAGCATACCCTTGTTCTTGTGTTCATCGAGTATCTGGATCGCTTTGGTTATTAGATTCGGATGCATGCTTGAATGTCCCACAAAACCACCGACATCTGCCTTAATTACACTAAGCGTGATTTTGCTCAATTTATCCTCCTTGTTGTATTAAAGATTGATAATTATAGTGAAAAACTGAGCTGTGTCAATGAATCACGGAACTTTGAGTTATTGAGTTATAAGGAACTTCTCGATGCCCCCCTTTCGTGGGACTTACTCGAAGAATAAAGAGTTACTGTTCCTCTCACCTTGTTCGAGACAGGCGAGCTTTGTCGATGCCAATGCTGCTCACAGTTTTAGTGTGATTGCAGCAATGAGCATCCCGTGTGCTGTGTGCGGGAGAACATACATATCGTGGATGATATGAGAACTATTTTATATTCTCCTTAGTAATACACCCTCTCCCTTTTTAAGGGAGAGGGTTTCCTTTCTTTAAAGCGTTAAGTCCATTTAGATCGTTTCAGTCGTTAATATCGTTGATTTGGTTTGTTTATGTATTTTGGATGTTAGGTATTTGTATTTTCACCGATACTCCGTTTCTCCGATACACCCTGTGAAATAATGCTGATTGAAACTTGATAAATCCATTACTATATTCGCTACTGAACTTTCAGTCTTATTACCGTCAACCCCGTTAGATAACACACACGTTCGAAGAGCATAAGCATATTTGAAACTCATTATCTAACAGGGTCAAAGACGTTGTATTTCACAGGGTAAAGGGGTGAGGGTTTCCTAAAATGTCTATTAAACAACCTGTCCAAGTTTCTGGAACGTGGGTGAGGGTGCACAAACTCAATGCTGAGTAAACAGTTTCTTTTGGGAAGATTATTTTTGATTGAAATCGGAGTATTGACACAATAAAAATTTTCATTATCATGTACATGTGTAATTGGAAGAGGGATTAATGAGACTTAAGAGGTAGAAATGCTGGTGCGGTATGGAATCAGTAAGAAAAAAGACGCTGTCCCGATATTAATGAGAGCAAGAAAATTGATGAAAGAACAAAACCTTTCCAAGTGGGAGGCAATGGATAAGGTAGTTGAAGAGGCAAAAGAGAAAGGCAGGATAAACTTTTTTCGTCGCGATGGTATTAGTAATAATTCTTGCTACAGCAGTGGTTCTTATCATTGTCTTCAGGATAAAGAAATCTGTATAATATATGCAAATTTCAGAATAACATAGGAGGAACAACGGTCAAAAAAGTTTTATTTGTTTTAATAATAATAACTGGGTTGTTAAACGCTCAATGGGGGGGTAGAGGTTGCGATGTCCATGCACAAATGCCGGGTTCCAGTGGAAAACTTTTTTGGAATCCTGAAGAACCTAAGGAGGATGAGATTGTAACCATCACCTTTGAAGTAACATCCAGTGTAGATATTGCTGAGAAAAATCTTCATGTAAGTTTCTATCCCGAAGGAAATACAGAAATTATTGGCGAACAAAGTTATCATACTTCGATTAAAAAAGGAGAGACAAGGTTCTTCAAGACTCGAGCAAAATTTTCTCATCCAGTGGCAGGAATAACAGCACGCGCCAGGTTTATCCAAAAATTAGAAATAGGTGATAAAACAATATATTGGGGTGACTTAGCACAATGTGAATTTCATTTGGTGTTTGATGATTCTACTAAAACTTATATAAGCCAAACTGAATATAATAGACGTCGTCCAAAACCACCTCCTTTACCACCTGAATATACCTATGATATTGTTGCCGGTGCCCATGATTTTAGTGGTGGTGCTCGTTCTGAAGCAGAAGCGAAGAAACTGAGAGTACAAATGGATTTACTCAAACAGCTTGATTCAACACTTACTGATGAAGAGGCATTAGAAATGCTTCATGATGTAGAGGTAGAAATGCTGGTGCGATATGGAATTGCTGAGAAAGAAGAGGCAGTGCCAATATTAATAAAAGCAAGAAAGTTGATGAGAGAACAGGGATTTTCCAAATGGGAGGCAGTGGACAAGGTAGTAGAAGAAGAGAAGAAAGAAGGTAAATTAAACTTTTTTCGTCCTGACAGGAATAGCAATACTGGGGATAGTATTGGTTCTAATTCTACTCCGAAGCAAAAAACTGATGTTACACTGATCGGAACAGTCAAATACAAAAAACATTTTATCGATAAAGATATTGGCCTGGACACTACTACTGTGGATATGCCGTTAAGGTTTGCTAAGTTGTATTTTTGGTGTTATTGGTTTGGAACAGGAGGTCATTTTGTAGGACCAGCACTTACTGATAACAATGGGCAATTTACATATACCGTTGGAGGCGTCGTTTTACCTGATGCACGTTTTATGCCGGTGGTGTTTTTGAGGGGTCCGAGTGTTCCTCCTGGTCCAAGTGGTTTTAATCGAGTAAAAACAATTTCTGACACGATAAAATTTACCTGGATTCCTTCTCCTGAAGATTCTCAAACCTGGCGCTATCGGTGGAAGGTTGATACGGTAGATGTAAGTTATTATGATTTTGGAACCAAATATTGTGCTGAACATTTTTTTGATGGTGGTCTATGGCCTGATAATCATCAACCGAGAAGCGGTGCAGCAAATATCTATGACCAGTTATTAAAAGGTTATGACTATTTAGTAGATAACAACTATACGCTACCAGATACAATCTATAAAGTTGTAGCACGATGGCAGCCAGGGTGCACACTTGGAACGTATATTAATTTTTTTAGTTGGCCGACTCCCGATACAATTAGAATTTTAGGAGATACAGCAGGTGTAAGCACAAGCGGCCGTGGAGATTACACTGACGAGTGGGATGATTCTGGTCTTCTGCATGAATATGGACACCATGCAATGCATCTATGTGCAGCGGTACCACCAGCGATGGGGCCCCACTATTGGTTTAAATCCTATCCTGCTGATACCGGTATTGGCTATGGCGAAGTTGCTTTTGGGGTCAAATCTCGACATTGGACATAGATACGTGCAGAAAATCAGCTGTGGTAATTTAGAAAAAAGGTTAAGGGGAATGTCCAATGTCGAGATTTGACCCCATTTATCCCAGAAACGTGTCCCCAGCGTAGCGTGTCTTCAACAGAGTGTGTTCTCTTTACTAATACACCCTTTCCCTTTTCAAGGAAGAGGGATGGGCTGAGGGTTTTTTGGATGGCTCGTAGAGGGTTGCCAAACTGCGGATTTAATGATAAATTCCAAAGTCCAAATGACAAATCAAGGTCAAAATCAAAATTACAGAATACAAAATTTGGCCTTAGACATTGGGGTTTCAATTAATATTTGACATTTGATATTTGGATT
>JAUWGT010000190.1 GCA_030606265.1 Candidatus Stahliibacteriota bacterium
GACCGCTTTCAGACTATTGTCATAGTCTGAAAAAACACGGCTTTTTTGTGCTTGATTTAATTGAACCGCGACCTGCTCAAAGATCATTACGCAGACGACCGAGAGACTGGGACGCGGAAGATCGTGTACCGCCGGTCTTAATTATTGATGCAGTAAAACAAAAATAACCATTGGTCATAAAAAAAGAGGGTGGTTTTACCACCCTCTTTTATCGTAAAAATCGTATTGTTTATTCAACCAGGATTACTTTCTTAACCGCCCGTTGATTTCCTATTTCCATATGTATAAAGTAAATACCGCTGGCTAGTTTCTTGCCGTTAAGATCCTGTCCATCCCAAAAAATCACAGTAGGTACTAGGGAGTAAGCAGTAGGCAGTGACAAGTTCTTCACTAACCTACCGGCTGCGTCAAAGATCTTAAACTGAACTTGCGTTGTATTTGACGGTAAAGTGTATTGAATTTCCACTCGGTCGCGGAACGGATTAGGATAAGGTTGCAGAGTCATAATTCCTACATGAGTTTTAGTGATTTCTTCAACACCGACAAGTGAGATGCCAAAGAAATTCATGATCGAGTCGAGTAATGCGGCTTTGGTTGAAACACCACTGCCATCGACCAACCCACCGAGCTCAAAACCACAACCCACGGTCCTGTACGTACCCGCATCATTGGCAACACCACAATCATAACTATTATCTGTGTCATAAAAGATAAGGAAACCTGTGCCGGTCGGCGAAATATGATCCATCCAGGAATTCTCACCAGAATAAGTGAAATTCATACCGGTCGTAAAAGTACCCGTTTGACCAGCATATGGTCCACCATCACTCGTACCATCAGCAGTCGCATTGATACCAAAAAGCGGACCAAAATCATAGCCAGTCGGCGGATCATAATACCAAACATCACCACCTTCTAAGTACATCCTACCGCCACTGTTTACATAGTCAACCAAAGCTGCGGCCTCAGCGCTACTTGCATTGATTATATAGTTATTGGCATAAATACCCACGCAGACAAATACAGCAGAGTAGTAGTCAAGATCTGATGTGGGTAAGGTCAAACCGTAGTTACCTGTGTAGCCAATGCTTCCCAGGGTACTGTGCATTGTTGCACCAGAGCTTGGCGTCGGGTCAGGATTCCATATATAGTAATGGATCCTGCCGATAATAATCGTGAAGTCGATTGTATCGGCAAAACCACCGTCAGTAGCGATTAATTGACACAAAGCAGGATGACCATCTGGTGATGAAGGACTCGCATATACAGTGTATGGGTCGCTGGTATTTTCTTTTGTACTATCAATAAGCAGCGAACCAAAATAACCTGAATTATCAGTTATTGTTAAGTAAGGATCACTCGATTGTATGGTGGTATTAAGGTTTGTGAAATTAGCGCCACCGATATTTCTAATCGTAGCTGTTAGATCACTGGTTTCACCTGGATCAAGATATCCATTGCCATTACCACCAATATCATTTATTATTGTCTCTAAGAGTGCAAGATATTTTTCTGAACCATTATAATTTAATTCAAAATCGTCGGCGAAGACCTCCGCCGTTTCTATTGCACCTCAGCAAGTATGGTCAGTTTTGGCATAGAGCGCTACTTCGATTTTTTTGACGTCAGTCGGGTTGATTCCAGATAGGTTACCTAATTCTGAGTTGATATTGAATGAATAGAAGTTCCAGTCAGCATTTGGTGCTATTATTAAGTGACACGTAGGAGAATTTACCCACGGACATGGAGTTGTGTACCGACATATCATTGTTTGACCCAGAGGAGATCCAGAAGCATCCAGATAAGAAATGGTTATTGCTGCTCCTGCCCAGCAGAGCGTATCTTGGTTATTATCATACGCATAGAGCTTCGCATTGACGGCAAATTCAAGATCAGTTGTCGGTATATCAACGGTTTGCCATAATTTCGCATAATTGCCGTATTGATCTTTGGCATATGCTTCATAATCTGGATCCGGGTCATATGTTGTTGCCCGGTTGATCTCAGAATAAGACCCGCCTTCAACTTGCTGCCAGCCAGTTGTTAGAGGTAGCTCGAAGTCGCCATTCGTCAGCAACACACTGGCGCTGCCTAAACCAACCAGAACCAAAAGAATGATGTATTTGTGCATATCTCCTCCTTTTCCTTCCCTACAATGAACTGCTCACCAAATAACTAGATCCCTATATAATTATACCTTAATTCACTAAATGTCAAGACTCAAAATCGCTTTCAGGCATCTACAGTTTATACCCGTACCAATATCCGTCACCCCCATCTTTTGCGGCATCAGCATCGCGCGCGATCCAGAGCAGGCCCTTGCACCAGGATAGAGAGAAACCAAAACCAGTACGAGGAAGGTCTATTTCAGTCACATAATTGCCGTCGAGGTCATAAACAGCAATCACGGATTCATCACTCCAGACAAACAGATGCTGGTTTGATGCTGCAATGGCGTAATTGTATCCGTGTTCTTCATACCATTTGGATAACTTGAATTTGTCGAGTTCATTACCAGTTTCAAAATCCAGTAGTCTCACCGTGCCCTTATAGTATTCATAAAGATATTTGCCATCTGGAGACATTGCTGGTGAGCTGTTTTCTTCATCAAAAACATCCATTAATTCGATATCAGCTATTTCATCCTCAAGATCAACCACATACAGATCTGTGCCAAAGTTTTTCAAATACAGGTTACCATCTCTTGGGTTATGAAAAATAGCCCGACAGTCGAGTTCCAGATCATAGTATTCGATAAAGTTGCCTTTTTTATTATACTCGTTGAGCACGCAATATTCTTCATTGCCTCCATTGATCGTATAATAGTGACGTCCGTCATAGGTTATCCCGACATTGTGAAAGAAGACATTATCCTTTATCTTCATCGCCTGAACTGTTTCTCTGAACATTGCTTTGGGACCACATGTTGCTCTTACTGTGAGTAACATTATTACAATCAATAAACACACCTTAAAGATTCTTTTCATTTCTTGCCTCCATGAATTCTGCCTACATCTATGATGTGGCTGCAGAATTCCATGTCCACGTTTCTTCGATA
>JAUWGT010000026.1 GCA_030606265.1 Candidatus Stahliibacteriota bacterium
ATGTATAGATATTGAGTGTATCATTATAAACCTGGTCAGGAAATGGTCTGGGAACAGGGAAAATAAGAAGACCAAGGTCATGGTTGATATGTTCTAAATCGACCAAACCATCATTATCATCATCGAGGCCAAAATCGCTTAGTGCATGAGTCTGACCGAGTGTATCAGTGATCGTCATGGTCAAGGAGTTAGGGATAATATCCGGACCTATATAATATATATTCTCCAGTGTCTGACCAGCGATCGAATCAATTTGGATGATAATTTCTTGTCCATTAATTTTTAGTACGATTATATCAGGACTACTTCTTTGCCTGAGAAAATGGATAATGCCATTTTGATAATCCAAATAGTAGTCTATACCATTGATGAACGGGTCAAAATCACCAATGATACCGGCGACAGTAAACCCGGTTCTCGTGTCGACCGTATTTGTGAAGGGATTCTGGTCATCGATAAATACGGTATCAGTACCTCTTGTAATTATCTGTGGAGCTCCGTATATATAATAGAACATATTTCTGCGGTAGTTTATATCCAGGATAGTAGCTGCGATATTAGTCGACCTGCCGGTGAAGTAATCATTTCTCAAAGTTGATTTCAACTCACCACCCTGTAGATCGAGGGTTTGTTTCTTGTATCTCAATTTAGTATTACCGCCCAGTGTGGAATACTGCGGGATAAGATCGAATTCATAATATTCTGATTCCAAATAGCCGCCATTACATCTATATAGAAAATCATTTGATAAACCGCGGTAGCCAAATCCATAGGCTATCTGGTCTTTGTCAGTATCATCGTAGTAAGTTGATAATATCCGGTTACTGGTATGCTGCCAGATGAGCTTCAAATTAATATTTTCGTAATCACTGACAGGTATTATCGCATTTGTCAAGTCTCTTAGTTCGGAATAATATGCTCTTCCTTGCAGTTTTATATCAATGCCATTTATGATCTGCGCATGACCACCAGCTTCATCAACATATAGAATCTTCCGTCGTTTTTTCCCGGCAGCGCGCAGTTTTTCGATTTTCCATATCCTGCGTGCTTTATCGAGATACTCGATATTATTATCGTTTATAACAAAAATGAATTTTGCATCCTGGTATGCGTCGATTAACGAATCATTTTCCAGACCATTAGAATGGTTGTACAGTTTTCTTTTTTTCTCGGTATAAGTGTAGATAATCAACCCATTATCCGTTGCAAAAAGGATATCCTGACCATCTGCGAAAATACCATTAACCAGTGGTAGATCCTCAATATCCCGAAACCTCAACCAATGGTCGGCTCTTGGTTCATACAAAATAACTTTACCTGAGCTGACGACAAATAGTGAATCGCCTACTATCGCATAATCATTGATCGTCATACCCGGATACTCTGACCAGTATTCAATTGTTTTTTTATAACTAACAAATCGTTCCTGGGACAGAAACCAGATCGTATTTGGTGTGTTTATGATATATTGATAAGAAAATTGTGGTGCACCCGGTATTTTTTCCAATTTTTCAAATTCACGGTTATATCTGCTTATCCCTGAATCAGTAGCCAACCAGATATAATTTTTTTCTGAAAACATGTCATTGATAGGCAGACCAGCAATATCATCCCATGTTTCAACATATTTATCAAAACGCCTTAAACCGAAGTTACCGCCCACCCAGATATATTCATCATCAAAAGCAAGCCCTCTAACCTGTCCGAAGAGTTCAGAGGTTACCCAATCATTTATTCTGATGTCGGCAGAAGCAAGTCCCAGGGGTGTGATCACCCAAAGGATACCTTCATCGAGTCCGATAATGTCGATATTATTATCGGGTAGTCCATTAGCAGTCGTAATACGACTCCACTTTTCAGAATTACGATCAAATGTGTAAATCCCATAGGGCGATGATACGAACAGAAATTCGGAAGCGTAGATATCTGAAATCCCATCAAGGATAACCGGTTGCTGGGGCAGCTGTTTTTGTACTGTACTTAATAAAAATAGGATAAGGGGGATCAAGTGGTAGTCCAGAATAAAGCCAGAGGGGATGTCTTCGGGCTTTTCCTTACAGGCTCGCAGGATCTTTTTTTCTTTCGTTATATAAGAACCTCTATTTTTTCTTTCTTCGCCGATCGAGAAAATTTCGATCGCGGCGCGTCCATCAATAGGACAGAGTGCTTCGCAAAGACCGCAGCCGGTACATATTCTTTCATCGATAAAGGGTCGCAGGAGTGTCTTACCCTGGATCGTTTCATTAAAAGAGCTGATCGCATTGAAAGGACATGCCTCATCACAAATAAGGCAAACCTTATCCTGTTCCCATGCTATACACCGACTTTTATCAATGACCGCGGTGCCCATCTTGGCATAGGTTTTTTCTTCCAGGGACAAATTCCTTATCGCCTTGGTCGGACAGACCTGGCCGCATTTATTGCAATTTTTTTCGCAGCCTCCGATCCTCGGTACGAGTTTTGGTGTCCAAAGACCATTGATACCTGCTTCGAAAATACATGGTTGAAGTCCATTAGTAGGGCACACTTTCATGCACATGCCGCAGTGTAAACATATGTTCAAGAAATCTTTTTCCCGTATCGAGCCCGGCGGTCGTATTAACCGACCTTTTAATCTTTGGTGCAAAAAAGAGCTTGCCAGAGGGACAGCGATTATACTTGCCGCGATACTCGTCACGAATTCTCTTCGCTTTATATTGAGGGGACCTGGTGCAAGATATTTCTTATAGGCAATAGTCTGGTGAGGGCATTCATAAAGACAGCGTAGGCAACCTATGCACTCAGCTGGATCGATCGTTTTTTCTTCGATGTTGATCGCTTTTGTCGGACATACATTTTCACAGATACCGCATTCCCGGCAGCCTTCAAGGAATATGAATTTAAAGAGCGAGAAGCGTGAAAACAAAGATAGGAAGCTGCCTAAAGGACATAAATTTCGGCACCAGAAACGACCGGCGATAAAACCAAGACCGAGGATTGATAGAAAAAAGAAAAGAGCCAAAAGAGTTTCTGTAAATACAGCATTAGGGATGAGGATAAACTGGCTGGCAAAAAAACTGATAACTGGATAAACCAAGAGGGTTAAAGAACGTTCCATAATGACAAGTGGGTCAAAGAAGTGAAGAAAAGAAATTCCCATGATCGCAGATAATACAAGAAAGAAGAAAATTACGTATTTCAGATTTTTAAGGAAGAGGATTTTGTTGACAGCTCGAGTTCTGGAGGTTATTGAATCGGTTATATCGATTACCGTGCCCAAGGGACAGAGAAATCCACAGAAAAACCGTCCAAAGATAAGACTTATGACAAGGATTACTATGGCCAAAAGAGCGCTGGTAATGATAGTTCTGAAGGCAATACTCGTTATAAGCAGAACGAGTGGATCAAAGCGAAAAAAGATGTTCTGAAGCCTTACCGGCAATGTGAATTTTGTCTGCAGGAAAAAGAATATAAATAGACCGAGAAAAAAAAGTTGTATTATCCAACGAACAAAACGATGGGATTTCCGTTTTTGATCAGGCATTATGATCTTTGTGATACAATATCAGGCTTCGATTTCCTTGATAGTCATTTTGTCGATATCAATCTCACCGAGACCGAGTTCGGATGCTGCAACGATGTACTTGACGCTGCTGCCAGTGAACGATCTATTATACCATTGGGTTATACCTACTGTATAGGAATCAACCGCGACGATATCTGCGCCGGCGACAACCTTGTTTAGAACTACTGTTTTACCAGGACCACCCGGGCCACCATCCGTTAAAGCTCTTGTCGCATCGACAATAGTTAGATCAGGTTTTATCACGGTGCCAAGCTCGGCAATGGCTTTATGTAGATTGACCTGGTGCAGCTGACCGCGGTCCAATATCAATCCCATTAAATTTTTAATACCGAGACTAACACCAGTTGCCGAATGTGATTTTGCCGTCGGTAAGTTGATCAGTTTATCAGCACCCTGGATCGCTTTTGCGACCTGTATTGAATTCAATTCACTGCCTTGAGTAACCGCAACTTCACTGTACTGTCTTTCTTTGGTCAGGGTTAGAAGACTCACCTTTTTGTCGATCAACGCCTGCTTGATATTGCTTTGTTCTACGCATAGCTGAGCATCAGCGATCGTATGATCGAGGATGATTATTTTGGAAGCACCAGCATCCAAACAGAGCTGAACAAGCTGGGTGACTATCCCCAGACTCGTTGTCGCACCGCAGTCAATATTAGCGGCAAAAGAGATATTAGGCTTGATACATACCCTATCACCAGGACTGATAAATTTATCGATACCACCAAGTGCATTCACTGCAGCTTGAACGAGTTTGCTTTTATCACCGTGCGCCACGGCGATGACCGGTTTGTTCTGCTCAGGTAGACCAGCAAAGGATTTTGGTAACAGTGACGCAAGCACGGCGCCGGTGCCGATCTTTAAGAAATATCGCCTGGATATTTTCGCCAAGTCCTACTCGCTTTGTGTTGTATCGCTTATTGCAGTTGATATGTTCAGAGCAAAAAGCTGGGCAACGTCTAGTCCGGCTTGAGTATCTGCATCAATCTGCATCCAGACAAAGAATTTATCTTCCCAGAATTCAAGTTCGTAATAATCAACGACAATACCGGCTTTTAATTCATAACGTGCTTCGACACCGGCATTATTATTAGTCCAGGGTATTTCTGAACCGCTTTCTAATTCGTCATATATAGCCTTGGCATTCGTAGTATCACCCATATCCCAGATGCGAAGTCTCAGATCGACCGGACCTGAGATATCACCGCTATACGTTTGGAATGCGCATTTAACGAATCCGTTGTCTATATAGACCTGACCTTCACCATTGATGAGACTCAAAAGCTGGGATTCATTTTCAGCGATCTCGGTCGCTGAACTCCTTGACCAACCACTGATCTCACCATCGAGTGGCAGCAGGTCAACGACGTCTTTTGGCTCGATTTGGGTTTCTTCATTCTGTGTGCATAAACAAAATAGCAAAATAATCCCTAATATAAATATTTTTTTCATATTGCCTCCTACTGAAATATCGTAATTTTTCTAATGCTCGACACGCCCTGATTGTATAATCTTATGAAATAGGTACCTGCTCCGATTTTCTCATTGACGTTGAAATTTATGCGATGTATACCTCTGGTAAGTTGCCCCTGGTAGATATTGGTTATAACCCTGCCCGATGTATCAATAAGATCAATGTACGCAGCTGATGAATTCTTTGAAGAAATCGTGATCGTTGTGCTTTTTTTAAAGGGATTCGGTGCGATTTCAAGAATACTTTTGCCTTGGTGGGCGGCTCGGGATTCATTGATGCCACTCGGATTGTTTATTTCAATAAGATTGATCTCGGTCGTACCAAGATCATAGGGTGACTGTGCAGCGGTTGTAATATGCGGGGCATTATATACTGGGAGACTATGGGCAGTTCTTTCTTCGTTAATAAGGTATTGACCATGGTAATCAACGGCTACGGGGTCAAGGCTCATCAGTGTCATCTTGGGATTGAAGTTCGGACTCCCACCTGGTCCACCGCTATAACAACCAAAGAGCGCATCAGTAACGAATATTTTCTGTTTATCATTCGGCGTAATGACATCGCGTATCTGCTGGTTCAACGAAGGAATATAAGGATTGCATTGGCCACCATGCAAAGACCCCGGATTATTAACTGAACCATAATTATTCTTCATGGTGAGGGTGATCTGGGATATGCTATGGTCTTTGATCACTGCGGCATTTATTATGTAGTCACAGAGCGTCGATAAGATCATGCTTGGATAGCTCGTTACGCCATTGACATTGAGCTGCAGTGAATCGTAACCCACGCCTGGATGGTTAGTACCAAAGCAGCGAACTGTTCCTGGATCGCTCCCGTCATAGATAGTATAACCGCCATTTTGCACCAAAAGGTTATCCTGATTGTCCCAGATAATGATGTTGTTTCTAATATAATTTGTACCGCTGAAATCCATTTGTGTGAGACTATTCACAACGCTCATGGTAAATTCTAGATGAGTTGGTATCTGGAATAAACAGTTGACTTTTATGCCAATAATGCTGTTTTCATCGATGCCAGGAAAGACTGATTTCCACGCTTCGCCAATATCATTGATATTAGTGAGTGCTTTGATCGATTCATCGGTCATGATCTGGACAATCGCACTATTTATTGTGCTGCTGCCACTCGTTGCATTTTCATCGAAACATTGAACGACATCACTTGCCTGTCGATCTCCCTTCTTACTGATCAGGGGAATCTTTGGTTTTGTGATCAGGCCAACAGTGCCCGCACCTAAATACTTGAGAAATTCACGTCTTGAGATATTTTTCATATGACCTCCAAAATGCAAAAACTATACGATAGTATAAGCAAGCAGTGTTTTGTGTCAATGATTACTGTCTTGAAACTTTTAATTTACGAAAAACTGAATATATGCTGTAGGCGATAAGCATGCCGGCGATGATCCAGAACCAAAAAGGCAGGTTATGTCCCCACACAGCAACATAAGTAAAAGGCGCTATTATAACGATCGCCAATGCTATAGCAAAGATTTTAACTTGCTTGAAGTTTTTTCTCCTAAGACCAGCAGCTATCTTGTATACAGAAAGCCAAAATGGAATGATCCCCGCGCAGTAGATTGCACCGAAGATCAGAGGATTGACACCGTAGTTATTACGTACGTGAGCCAACCAATTATTAATATAATCTATCAAATGCTCGAACTAATTGAACAGCAATTCAGAATATGATTTGTTTATACACCAGGAATTTCGCGAGATATTCCAATCTTTCGAGTTTATATCGTGCATCCGGTAGGTTATGGCCAACAGTAACTGCGCCGTAGCGATGGATAACGACAATATCGGTTTTCTTTATGGCTTCGGTTACTGCTTTGGCTAATTCTGCAGACCCGGGTTTGATACTGCGGATGAAATCAACATCTTTAAGATGTTTTTCCATATCTGGTAAGGCACTGAGGTTGAGGGCTCCTGGCTGGATACCGATTAAATTCGTGAAGAAAGGATGGGCAAGGATGACCGCGTTGATGTCTTTTCTGTTTTCATAGATGCCCAGATGCATGTTTAGTTCAATAGACGGTGCCCCTTTGGTGACTTTGCCACTCGCACTGACGTTTAGAATATCCTTTGGTTTCAGGTCAAGTTTGCATAGACCAGTTGCTGTGATATAAATTTCCTTACCATTGCGCACGCTTATATTGCCGTTTGTTGCGTAAATTAAGTCTTTGTTATAGAGAATAGCACCGGTTTTTATTATCGCTTTAACAATCTGTTCTTTTCTCATTCAACATACTCCTTACCATCCATATAAGACTGTAGTACTTGTGGGATGCTTATGCGACCGTCTTTTGTTTGATTATTCTCCAGCAGTGCAATGAAAACCCTTGGTGTTGCGAGTCCAGAACCATTCATCGTACAGACATAGTCAACTTTGCCTTTTGTGCTGCGATAACGGATATTCGCCCGGCGCGCTTGGTACTGATCATAGATACTCACTGAAGATACTTCAAGCCATTCTTTCATACCTGCGGCATATATTTCGATATCATATGTTTTCGCTGCGGCAAAGGTCATATCACCGGTGCATAATAGCATGATTCGATAGGGCAATCCGAGCAGTTTGACCGCTTGCTCGGCATCGGCCAGGAGTTTCTCGAATTCCTCATAACCATGCGCAGGGACAGTGTATTTCACAAGCTCGACCTTATTGAATTGATGGACCCTTTTGATGCCCCGTACATCCTTACCATAGGAACCTGCCTCGCGCCGGAAACAAGGGGTATATGCAGCATAATACAGGGGTAATTGCTTTTCCGGTATTATCTCATCGCGGTGCATATTGGTCAGCGGTACTTCAGCGGTTGGACAGAGGTAAAACCCGTCGTCACGACACTTATACATATCGCTTTCCAGTTTTGGTAACTGACCGGTGCCGTATAAACAGTCGGTCGGATTCAAAACCGGCGGCATTATTTCAGTATAACCGTGCTGGACAGTATGCAAATCGAGGAAAAAGTTGATCAGCGCCCTTTCTAATTTCGCACCGATACCTTTATAGAGAATAAAACGCGAGCCAGAAACCTTAGCTGCCCTTTTAAAATCGAGGATATCGAGAGCTTCCGCGATCTCCCAATGCGTAAGCACATCAAAGTCAAAATCAGGGGGTTTTTTAAGCCCGCGGATAAATCCGTTATCATCACTGCCTTGTCCAACCGGCACTGATCCATGGGGTATATTTGGTATCCATTTGACCGCCTCAAAGAATTTATCGTCGACTTCCTTTTGTGTTTTATCCAGCTCTTTTACCCTCTCAGCCAGCTCTTTTGCTTGTTTCATTAGCTCCTGTGGTTCTTTCCCTTCACGTTTGAGTTTGCCGACTTTTTCCGATAGAGCATTACGCTGATGTTTCAATTCTTGGATTTCCGTTATTATAGAACGCCTTTGCTTGTCGAGTTTGATCATTTTATCGAGGTCGATGTTCTCGTGGCGGTCTAATAATGCCTGTCGAACAACGTCTGGATCATCTTTGAGCAATTTTAGGTCAATCATCTCGGTATTATACTCTATATTTCCTGTAAGTCAACGAGATGAGGTTGACACTTACCCATATTTAGATAAAATAGACTATGGAGCTCGGTTTTGGCGAAAAAACTGTTCATTACGAGGTATCAAAGCATAATATGTTGGGGATATTGGAGTGCTCAAGACACGACGTAAAACCTTTAAAAGGAATCCTTGAACAGAGTATCCTAAACCCTATAGGAAAACCTCGTTTGGTGGAACTATTGCAGAAAAACAAACCGCGAGACGTGGTTATTATTGTATCTGATATAACCCGTTCAATCGCAGATTACGATAAGATTCTATCTTTTTTAGTTGGTGAGATAATAGATGCAGGTATCGATGAAAAGAATATCGAGTTTATGGTTAGCTTAGGTACCCATCGAAAGCATACACCCGAAGAAAACAAGTCACTTTATGGAAACCTGGTTTCTGATTTTCTATTCTCATTCCATGACTGTTATAATGACCTTATTTCTATTGGAAAAACGAGCTCAGGTCTTGAAATACAGGTTAATAGGCGAGTAAGAGCCGCTGATTTTGTTATTGCCACAGGACGGATCAATTTTCATTACCTGGCTGGTTTTTCCGGGGGCAGAAAATCGATACTCCCGGGGATTGCTTCCTATGAAACGATCAGAAATAATCACTGTAAATTAAGGCGCGAGGGTGTTTCACTGGGTAGGATTGAGTCCAATATAATCGCTCAGGAGATGGATGAAGCAGCGCAGTTATTCGGGCTTGATTATCTGCTGAATGTCGTTGAGACGCCTGACCGGCGGATCGCTGAGGTATTTTGTGGCGATTCGGTTCAAGCATACAAGACCGGGGTTGAGTATTTTAAGTCAGAGCGGATATCAAAAATAACCAGGCAAGCAGATTGTGTGATCGTCTCAGCTGGCGGTTATCCAAAAGACAGAACGTTTTATGCCGGTCATAAGTCGATAAACAATGCTGCAAATGCAGTTAGACAAAATGGTTCAATAATTCTGGTCAGCGCATGCGAAGAGGGTGTAGGTAATGCAGCGTTTGAAAAACATATGTTCAACAACAGTATTGAAGAGCTATTAGACTATCCAGAGGCAAAAATACAAGTCGGCGGGCACCGTGCCTTTCGGACTTCTAAGCTACTTAAAGAGCATAAAATATACGTAGTTTCCGAATTAGATTCCAAGGTGTTGTCACATATGAACTTCATACCGGTTAAGAATATTGATAGCGCGATGGGTCAGATTAAGAGGGATTATCATCAGGATTTTAAGGTTTATGTTGTGCCCGATGGACAGTCAGTACTTCCAGTAGTAAATGGAAGATGTAAGAAATAAGATGTAAGATAGAGTTTTGAATTTGATTATTTGTATTCTGATATTAAAGCTTATGGTTAAGGAGGTTTGATTATGTTGATGCAGAAGTTACGAAAAAACATTAGATATGTTCTTGTTGTTGCTCTTGTTAGTTTTTTGGGTTTGATATTTTTCCAGTGGGGTGCAAATATAACTGGAAGGAAAGATGAGCGGAAAACAGATGTAGCAAAAATCGACGGTGTACAAATTTCTTTTAGTGACTACATAGGTTTTGTGCGAACTAAAGAAGCTGAAAATAAAGGTATTTCACGAGAGCAGATCTGGGCCATGTTGCTTGAGGAAATAATGTGGAACAAGTTGATCAAAGAAGAAAAGATCCGAGTGACTGATCAAGAAATTCTGGCAATTATCAGGAGCAATCCGCCGCGCGAGATCTACGAGTCAGAGTACATGAAGAATGAAAAAGGTGAGTTTGATTATAATAGATACGTTGAGCTCCTGAGAGCGCCACAAAGCCGCGCATGGCTTCTTGAATATGAATACAAATTGCGTAAAGAAGTGCCAAAGGAGAAACTGCGCTCACTGCTGGTGAGTTTTGGTTGGACGTCGTTTTTTGAAGACAGTCTCGCTCTTTTTCTTCAGATGACAAAATATGATATTTCATATTTGCAGCTTCCTATGTTTCGCGCCCGGAGTTTGTTAGATATAAATGACGATGAAGCTGCGCAATACTATGCCAGTTATATTGAGGATTTTACTGAACCTGAGCAGCGCGTGCTGAAATTTGTGTTCTTTGAGAGAAAACCTGCGCATTATGACACTGTAGAAGCAAGAGAGCTCATTGAAGATTTTATTATTAGAATTGAGGAAGGTGAAGATTTCTTGGATGTGGCTAAGGAAATTTCTGATGACACTTTGGTGGTCATAATTTTCAAGGGGCCAGTTGGATTGAAGCCGTATTTGATGAATGTCTACAAGGATTTGAAAAACGGCGAGATGTCGGGGATTATCAATGCTCCTCACGGTTTCGAAATCATAAAGCGGATCAGTAATGGAAAAATCCACAAAGTCAAAACCAGTATCGAAATCTCCCAGACTACGATCGGCGAGATATTTGATAAAATATTGGCTTTCAAAGAAACTGCACGCGAAATCGGTTTTGATTCGACCGCGGTGGAGTTTGATTTAACAATACACAATACCTATCCCCTCGACCCAAACGACGTTAACTTTCCAGTGCGAAATATAAATAGGTTTGGGGAATTCGTTGCCAAGGCAAAATCTGACGAGATCGGCGGACCATTCAGCAGCTTAGGAGGTTACTATCTCTTAGTGCTTGATTCAATAATACCAGAATATAGACCGACATTTGAGGATATTGCATCGAGAGTAAAGGGGGCCATGGAAAAAGAACGGTTGAAAATCATCACACGGGATTATCTTAATGACATTTACGGACAATTAACTACGGGTAAATTAATGGAAGAAATTACATCAGAAGATACCTTGCTTTACTTTAGAGAGCAGCAAGATATTGATCTCGCACAGGTCACGATGAGTATGGGCGGCGAATTTGCAGGTCTCGTTGCCACCTTGGAACCGGGGCAACTGTCCAGCCCTTTGATCATGGAATGGGCAGGCTACATAATCCGCTGCGATAAGAAGATGGACATACCTTTTGACAGCACCATGGTCATGTCTATTCAGATGAATAAGCAGTCCCGTCTTCAGTCATTAACGGTTAATCTATTCACGCCTAAAGAAATTGAAGATAATCGGGATGATTTTTTTATCGATTGATAATATAGCGCTATTCGAGAAAATAACCTAGTAGCCCTTTGCCGATTTCAACATCGGGTATCTCCTTGATCCGTATTTTGAAATCGTAACGCCATATCTCACCCAATTGTGTGAAATTGAAAACTGCTTCCCAACAATGCATATTTCGGCTTAGACCAAAGCTATAGTCGATTAATCTCTTCTCGTCCCAATCATAACGGGCTGAATAGTTCATTGACCAATTGCGGGTTGGCTCTATCTTGCCGTTGAACCAAATCTGGTACTGCCCGTCTTTTGCATAGCTTTGATTGAGATTGATTGAGAAAAAATCAGTTTTCAATGCCGCAACATTAGTTACAGAATAATCATACTTCTTATCATAAGGGTTGACCGAACCTCTAATTTGGGTTGCGAAACCAGTAATCGGATTTGGGAAAGGGTTATAAGGTAACTCAAGAACACTGTTAACTGTGGAAAGCGAATCAGTCAAGAGATCGTAGGAGCTATTCAGATCAAGTTTGACAAGGGTCTTCTTTGCTTTTTTTTTGCCGATTTTTGCCTCAAGTACCTGGCTTAACCCAAAACTCAATCGGTTTGTTCTATTGAAACCCGAGATGCCGCTGACTTTCGGGAAGCTTGCAAAGTCAAAGTCTGGCGTGTATGAATACGTGACTTTGGGCGATATTTTATGCAATATACTGTTCATACCGAACACCCCGACATTGAACACCCGGTACAGATTAGTCGATGCTGTAGTCTCAAAGGAATAGCCAAAGCGCATAGGCATTGAATTACCTGCAGTATCTTCATCAAAGACCGCAAGATCGAGGTTCATTCTTGGTGAAACTGTCAAGAGGTGGAAGATATTTTGCTGCATGGATGGTGCGGTCTGGAGATTAGCTCCGGTAATATCACTTGTGCCCAGTGAGTCGCTTGTTCGGCTCCTATTAACATGTCCGGAGAGCGAGTAGTTGATTAATGAAAGTAGCATTCTTGAAGGTCCGGAAATTGTGTAAAATGGGAGTTTCTCAGTTATTGTGGCTGTTGTTGTATCAACGAACTTTTCGTTTCTTTCGTATGAGAAGCTATTTTTGTAACCTCCGATGGTTCGGCTGAGTGTTGCCTGTGAGATAATTTCTTGTTCTAACCACAAAGGTGTTGTATCGGCAAAATCTTGTTGATAAGTATTGTCGCTAAGGTACTTTATATCGCAGTTGAAACTTGAACCAAAAAGAAAATAGGCTGAGTTATTGCGCGCCTGAATTGTGAATCTTTCGCGTTTAGAATCAGTTTCTCGAATATAAGATCCATAAATCGAGCCTTTAGAAAAGGGTGAAAAATCCCAAACTCCCTCAAAATGTGGCATTACGCCTTTCTTTTCCATGGCGTCGAGTTGCAGCGTCATATCGGCGTAGTCTGAAATGACTATATAGTATGCGAAGCCTTGTATGTATTTCCCTAAATTACGGGAATTGCCTATTTTGAAAGGCAATAAACCTGATTTTCTTGCAGATGATATCGGTATGAACCAAAAGGGCGCAGCCATTACTGGTATCCCGTGGACAAACAAAACGATGGGACGCGCAATGACCATGTCACCGAGATATACCTTCATTTTTGGTGAGTAAAAATAATAGTGCGGGGGTGTATCGCTGCACGTTGTATACTTACCTGAATAGGCGTTTACTGTACTTTCATCTATCCAATAGATTTCTTTGCCGTCAAGAAATCCCTTGTCGATTTGAGTAATGCCGTGAGACATCATAGCTTTTCTACTTTTGATATTATAGCGCACGTAATCACCTTTAATCGAGTCACCTGCTTGCCGTAGATCGCAGGTGCCAAAGGCTTCTAGGATGTTGCTTTCAATGTAATAGTATGCGCTATCACTGGTGAGCTGAATATCCTGGTATCTTATGACCGATGAGTCATTAAGTATAATAATGGACTTCTCAATATCGTAGATTATTTTCTTGGCGTGGTATTCAACTACGTCAAATGTGTTGACCAGACTGGTATCTTGTTTGCTATCCAATCCTTGATTTTGGGCAAGGACGAGGTAAAAAAGAAGGATCATTCCTTGAGAATTTCTTTGTAACTGTCTAATACAACCTTATAGTATTTTAATGCTTTTTCTTCATCACCCAAAGATCGATACACATCGGCGAGGCCTTCGTTGAGTGCAACGAGTATTTCCAGATCAACTGAATCTTTTTTACGATGACATAAATCAAGGGCTTGAATGTAGTAGTTGATTGCTGATTCATAGCCCCCCTTCCGGATGGCGAGATTTGCAGATTTCATCAGGAACTCTATTGCTTTTTTGTAATTATCAGCCTTCAGATAATGAAATGCTGCTTGTTCTTCAAACCCATGTATGCGCCGGTAGTAATCAGCGAGACGGGCGTGTCGATTCTGTTTGTCTTCAATCAAATTGTATATTTCGTTATGGAGAAGAGGCGAAGTGAATATATAATTATTGTAATGCCTCTGTAAATATATTTTGTTCACAAAATAATCAAATAGGAACAAATTCTTTTTATCGACCGGTAGTTCATCCGGACTTATTTCAACGCCAGCGACCGCAAGGCTGAGAATGAATTCTATTTTATCATTATCCAGCAGGTCCAGCCTTCTTTTCACTGTTGTTTCAATATCATGGAAGGCAAGGCTGAAATTAGCCAGAGCGCTTTCACCCCGATATTGATTATAAAGGTAAATTATTTTCTCTTCCTGATACAACCGTAAATATTGCAGGACATGGAACGGAGTTGTAGGTGGCAAGGTTATTTTTTCATCAGTAATATTTTCAACAAGATTCTCTAGGCGCTTCTTCTCGATACCCCTTAATTCAAACTCCTTTAAGCCGGAGATATCGATTTCTGACATCGTAGCAGTGAAGATGAACTGTACGTTTTCTTCAGCTAGTTGCGTCATTAGTTGTTCGACAAAATCAGCTGATGATGCATCCATATTCTCGACATCTTCAATTATTATCATTACTGAACTGTTCCAGGAAATGCGTTTGACTGTTTCGGCAACGCTTTGTGATATAATTTCAACCCGTGTTTTGACTTCCAGTTTTTCCAAAATTGATTCTTCTTCATTGAGTCCTAAAAAGTCTAAAATCGCCAAGTAGGAAGTCCCGATATCCATGATTTCGAGTGATTTTAATTTTTTTTCAATGAGGGTTTGTTTCTCCTCAATACTATCGACATCGTACACCCCGAGTATTTGAGTGACGATATCGGTTACCGGCTTCAGGGTACGGCCTATGCTGTATGATGGACAGAAAGTTCGGTAGATTTCTTTTTCGCTCCATTCATCAGTTATCTGATCGAGAAAAACGGTTTTGCCACAGCCATGCTGACCCACGACAAGTACTGCATTTGCAACCGTTAACAGATTCTTAAGAGATTCGATTTCTCTTTTTCGCGATAAGATGGGTTCTTCTTTTTTCTGTTCTGGAAAAACAATCTCACCTACTACGTTATCGACACGACAGACCAGGATTTGACTCGACATACCTTCAATTGACAGCATGCCAAGCGATGATAAGGTAAATCTTTCAATAACCTGTTTTTCGATCTCTTCCGAAAGCAGGATTTCTTGGAACTTCGCGATCTTAGCGAGCCCTTTAGCAAGTCCAACATACTGGGAAAAGCCGAAACGACCTTCCGGGTAGTTTTCCTTCATCTTTATCAGACAGGATATGATGTTAACATCTCGGCTGCGCGCAAGGATCATGTCTTTCTCAGCTTGGATAATGTTACCTGAAAATTTTTCTATATTATGTATAATATCCTGAAACTTGTCCTTTGTTAAATCACGGATAAAAATACTTAAGAAATATTCCATATGTGCTCCTGCTGATGATAGTAGTTTATAATCATAGGGTAAATGGTTTGGTTAATAAGGTCTTGAGCGGATGAAATCTGAACTCTGCTATTTTATTCATTGTTACGATCATGAGATTTGGGGCAAATTCACTGATAACCTGGAGACAAGCACCACACGGTAATATGAAGTCGATTTGGGGTGAGTAGACCAGGAGTAATTGGAATTTCTTCTTGCCTTCAGAGAGCGCTTTGAATAAGGCAATTCTTTCAGCGCACATAGTAAGTGAATAGGAACTGTTCTCGATATTAGAGCCGGTGTAGATACTGCCGTCTTTGCAAAGTACTCCAGCGCCGATCCGAGTCTTTGAATATGGCGCGTAAGCTGCTTTGACACTTTGCTTCACCGCTTGGATCAGTTCTTTAGACAGAGCCTTGCTACGCGAGACAGGCATCGAGGAAGTCTTGGCCATTTTTTATACCTTCAATATCGAGATAACAAGCAATTGTTTTTGCCAGGTCTGAAAACGTTTTTCTTATTCCCAGATTCGTACCACAACGGTTTGCACTTAACCCCAGAATAGGGACGTATTCACGCGAATGGTCAGTCGAAGCAGTGGTTGGATCATTACCATGGTCAGCAGTAATAAATAGTAAATCGTTTTCATTGATTTTTTCTATGATCCTTCCAATCCCTTGATCTATTTCGATTAGACCCTGTTTAAAACCCTCGATGTTGTTACGGTGACCCCAGTCCATATCAAACTGAATAAAATTCACGATAATCAAACCATCGTTGATCTCATCCATTGCCTGAAGTGTTAATTCAACACACTCTAAGTCATTTATTGAATGATATGATTTTGTGTATCCTTGATGAGCGAACAGATCATCGATTTTACCGATCACAATAACCTCAAACCCCTTATTTTTTGCCAGATCAAGCAGAGTTGGTTCAGGGGGAGGTACTGAGAAGTCCCGGCGGTCTGAGGTTCGGTAAAAGCCATTGGGTTTACCAGTGAATGGTCGAGCAATGACGCGGCCAACCCGGTTTTCGCCGTTCAACATGGCGCGGGCAATTTCGCAGAATTCATAGAGTTTTTCCAGGTCAAAGACATCAATATGACAGGCAATCTGGAAAACACTGTCAGCCGATGTGTAAACAATCGGTCTTTTGGTTGCAATATGCTCATCACCCAGTTTTTTGATTATTTCCGTACCTGAAGCAGCTATATTCCCTAATATCCTATGGTGAATTTTTGTTTCAAACTCGCTGATGATTTTGTCAGGAAAACCATTGGGAAAGGTGGGAAAAGGTTTGTCCAGGATCACTCCGAACAATTCCCAGTGTCCAGATATTGAATCCTTACCCGGTGATCTTTCAGCCATTTTTCCATAAGAAGCAAGCGGTGTATCAATCGCTTCGATACCATTAATAGGTGCGATATTTCCCAACCCAAGTTTTTCAAGAATTGGCAATTTCAGTCCTCCGCAGCTCTGTGCGAGATTGCCTAAGGTATTGGAACCTTGGTCACCATATTTCGCTGCATCAGGTAGCTCACCGATACCGACCCCGTCTAAAATGAGCACGATTGCTCTTTTCATTATGAACAAGTATATATAATTTTGAGTGTTTGTAAACCCCGTACGAACCCCCTTCATAAATGACGACCGGGTCCTACGGGGTAGAGGTATATGGAGGAATATCTTGGTACCTGATCTGTATATATAGATAGAAGGAGGCAATCATGAAAGATCATAAAAGAATGTATGGAGTGTACCTGAGAGTTGGTATGTTTTCCAGCATGGTGATTTTTATCATGCTTTTCACCTTTGTGCCGTATGAAGCACCACAACCTTATGAACTGAAAAGGGATATTGCAACGATCATCGATATCATTGATACTGAAATAGATATTATCGATGAACCACCACCAGAAGAACGTCCCAGGGTCGCAATTGAGGCGTCGAAAGAGGTGATAGACGAAGCAGTTGTGACTATTGTGGAGACTTTTTTTAAGGAAGATCCGTTCAAAATCACACCGGTAGGTCCGGAAATCGAGGTTGTGCCGTATTACCGGCTTGAAGTAAAACCTAAACCAATATTTACTGCTAAACCTGTTTATCCTGAGATCTGCCGGCAAGCCGGTATTGAAGGTGCGACTGTGGTTAAAATGTTGATCGATATAGACGGTAGTGTTATCGATGTGATAATTTTAAAGACGAGTGGTAATCAACTGCTCGACCAGTCAGCGATTGCAGCGGCAAGAAAATCTACTTTCACGCCTGCTAAACAGCGGGATAAACTGGTACGAGTATGGGTAGCCCGACCAGTGCGTTTCCAATTGAAATAATAACCGTATAACAGAAAAGCCCCCACACTAATACAATTAGTGTGGGGGCTTTTGCCTACAAATCGCGTGTGTATTATTTCACGAGAATCATCTTATGGGTTGCAGTTGCACCTTGCGCTTCGAGTTTCAAGAAGTAGACACCATTAGCAATATTACCAGTATCCCAGTTGACTGTCTTGACACCAGCGGGCTGTACTGTATTGACCAGTGTTTCAACAAGTCTTCCAGTTGCATCATATGCCTTGAGTGTAACTCTGCCAGATACTGAGGTGGCATAGGAAATCATACCTTTTGATGGATTAGGCATGGCCGCAAAACCAAAGCCAGCAAATCCATGATTAATAGGTGGTGTTTCAAAAATACCAGTACCGATATTAATCAGACCTTCAGTAGCCGCGGTTGCAGCACCACCGGCAGTATTATAACCACCAGCGCAGAAGAACACACCATGATCAAATGGATTTGGCGCGTAGACTGCACACTGTGAATTGCTGATCGGCGTTGTTTTAGGTTCTGTCTCAACCCAGGCAGCAGTATTTGGATCATAGAACCAGGTATCATATGCAGGGACGCCATGGTCATCACCACAAGTAAAGTAGAATCTCCAGCCAGCAGGCGTCTCAACGCAAGCACCCTGGGTACGTGAACGACCAGGTGTGCCTGATGGACCAGTTGGGATATTAGCAATGGCTGACCAGGTGATTGACTGCGGGTTACCAGGATCAATTACACCGATATAAGAACCAGTGACATATCCACTACCATTATAACCACCAGCAGTATAGATCGTGTCGTTCTGAATACCACAGGCAAACGAACGATTCTGTATTGGCATGGCAGTACCGGTTGTCCATGCATCATTTGCTGGATCATAGATCTCAACAACATTATGGTAACTCGCAGACTGACCGCCGATCACATAAATGAGCGTGTCGTTCCAGGTAAGTGCGCCGAGGAAATGACGAGCGGTTGGCAATGGTGTAACATCACTTACAGTGCCAGCAACTGGGTCAAATGCCTGAGCATAGTTGTGTGCTGTAAAGCCAGCATCTGCACCGCCCATGACATAGATTCTACCCATACAGGCAGCAGCAGCTGTTCTTTGCGCTTCGTGATTGAGCGTAGCAGATGAAGTTGTCCAGGATTCACTAGCACAATCAAACTCAAAGATGCTTGTAAATGTTGGATTACCACCCAAAGACCAGATCGTCTGGGCACCTGTAGCATCAGAAAAGACAGCGGCATTATAATAGCTTGCCTGAGGCATGGAAGCATAGGTTTTCCAGAAAGCACTCTGGGTTGTTGTCGTCTGCGTCAAGGTATCATTTGAAGGGTCACTGTCACCAGCAAGTACGGTCCAGGCAGTAACATCATAGACAATGCCGTCGATTGGTCCGCTTGTCCAGGTATTGGTATAAACATGAGTTGTGTTTCCACTAGCAGGGACTGTAACATTTACGGTCTCAAGATAGAGGTTAGTTCCTAGAGAATCAATAGAGAAGTAGACATCAAAGTTTTCACTCACACCGCCATAGTTATGATAGGTTGCGCTCGGATTGATTGTGGTGCTCGGCATGATCGTAGTTGGCGGGGCATTAATGGCGATTGTACCGACATCATGCTCGGGTGGCGCATAAAGACCGACATTATCAAATGCTGACCACCAGTCATAGTCGCCATCATAATAGAAAAAGACGCGAATGCTGTCGTCTGCAGCATATGCAGAAACATCAAGCGTATCCCAGGAACCATAAGTATCAACAGTATACCTGGTTAACTCAACCGGAGCATTCCAGCCACCACCAGAGAATGTACGTACACCTACTGCAGTCCAGTCATTACCACTATATGAATGGAAGCTATAACCATATACGAGCCATGCCATATTGGTTGGCGGGACAACTACAGGAGACCAAGCAGTATCCTGAATTACGCCACCAGAAGCATCTGAGTCGACCCAAAATGATGAGTCGCCAGGTGATGGACATGCCCATGCTGACTGGTAATCATAGGCCTCAACTGACCAGCCAGCAGGGAATGGCTGTCCATTGGTATGGGTCCAACCCTGCCAACCATCTTCAAAGTCCCATGGGAAAGTCTGCGGTGCTGGATTATCAGCATCGATCATATAGAGCGTATTTGTCGGGGTATTTGTGGCTAACCAGATGACTGGTGTAGGATGGATAGTCGACTGCCAGTCATAAGCAAGACTCGCAATGTTATCAAAGGCAAATTGTCTGCCTGTGACTGAACCATCATTATTAAGCTCCCACACCATATCACTATTCCAACCACCGACAAAGAACTTGTCATTGAATGGATCATAAGTAAAACCACGCTGGGAAATACTAGTCCAGGCAGGATCACTTATTGAATCAATACAGGTTCCACCGGGCACAGTAAATTTATATGACTTATTAGAGCCGCCAACAGCGAGAATCCAGATTTCGCCGTCTTGCCACCATTCAGACATATCACCCATCCAAGAAGCACCACCCTGGAGGCAAGGAAAGGAACTACCAGTGGCTGAACCTGCCCAGGTATATTCATAAGCGGTTAGAGAATTGTATTCGGTCATCCAAAGCAACTGTTCATGACCGCAGCCCCAAGACAATGATGGTGCAGCAGCAAAGTTATCTACAACCAAAGAGGTTACTGGATCAATGACATAGACATTATTGTCATACATGCTGATAAGATAAACATACTGTCCATCGCACGTAATACCCGCATTATCATAACCATCTCCTGGCATGCCA
>JAUWGT010000167.1 GCA_030606265.1 Candidatus Stahliibacteriota bacterium
CCGAAAAGAAAACAGCCGATCACAAACACAAATGATAGTAGTTCAAAGACATGCATTGAAAGTAAGGATTTGGCGATTATCTTAATGCGGGTAAAAATGATGATGCAAAAATCATTCATTGTTCAGGGGTTTGTCTATGTCTCAGGTTCTACAGGATCTTTTTGGGAGAGCTTAAGATATATTTCCTCAATATCTTTTTCCCCTGAGATCTCCGAAAGTTCACTGAGCGTGTCGATAAAGCTTAATTCGCCTTTATGAATAATGCCGATCTTACTCGCGATTTCTTTGGCAAATGATAGCGTGTGAGTGCAGATAAACAGGGTCTTACCTTGTGTCCTCAGTTGCAAAAAGGTTTCGCGAACTGATTTACTGGATTTTGGGTCTAACCCAACAAGCGGTTCGTCGATCAATATCAAGTCAGGGTTATGGAGAAATAGTTGGCACATTATTATTTTTTGCTTCATGCCGTGGGAATAGGTTTCAGAGAAATCATCAATCCATTCACCAATATCGAGTTTCCGCAAAAGCAAGTTCATTTGGCTTTCGTATTGGTCCTTGTTGATCTTATAGATACCAGCGATGAAATTAATGAATTCACGACCGGTCAATTTGTTGTAAATGAAAGGTTCATCTGGAATGTAACCGGTCAAGCGCTTTGCTTTCAATGGTTCTTTAGCTAAATTGATGCCTTTGATGAATATATCACCGTGCGTAGGGTGGAAAAGACCAGCAATAAGTTTAAGTGTCGTTGTCTTGCCAGCACCATTAGGTCCTAAGAGTACAAAGATCTCACCGCGGTCTAATTCAATGTTCAGGTTTTTGAGCGCCCATGCTTTACCGAAGCGCTTGCGCAGTTCTTTTATGACGAGGGTTTTCATATTTTTTCTTAATGGTGATTATTTCAGTTTCGAATCAAGCACGCTGATCTGCAATTTGCCGACAACTTTCAGGACCTTCGCCCATTCAGAGACTTCTCCCTCTTTCAATTTTAGATGACCGATGTCAGCGGGAAATTGATTGAATGTTGGATCAACTGGAACCCATTTTCCAATCCAAACAGCGCACCATGCGTGATAAAAATATGCCGAACCCTGAAGACTGACCAGACCTACATAGATCTTAGTTGGAATACCCAAAGCGCGCGCCAAAGCGGCAAACAGCACTGCATGTTCATTGCAATCACCTTCTTTTGTCTTCAATACATCAATGGCTGATGGTAAGGACGCCGTAGGGTTCTTTTTGAGCATCCGGTACACGCCGGTCACGAGCTTGGCAACAATTTTCTTGGTGTTCTTTTCACCACCAACAATTTCCTTTGCCTTGGCAATTATCTGTGCATTTTCGCATTGTATGTAGAGTGACGACTTGAGGAATTCGTCGTGTTCTTTGATGGGGGTGCTAAATTCAGGTAATTCAGCGAGCTTTGGCAAGTAAAATTCCAGGATAAGGGGTTCTTGACTGACCAATTTCTGAAAATCATCATCGAGGTCCAGACCACTGGGTGTAATATCTCCCAGCTTGAGTTTTAGAAAAGCCAGTTTTCCAGCGTCGCCAAGTGGTTTGTCTGGTTTTACTGAAAAGAAAGAAAGGAGATCAAATGCTTCAGCTGGTTCTATATCGGCGAGCGCTTCTTCTTTTGACAAAGGTATCATTTCCATGCCCATTGCCGGCGAGGCTCGTTTGATCAATTTGAAATCGTCGTCAAACCAGGCTATTTCAGTTAACCCCATAATACTAATTTCCACTCTTGTTCCAAGATATACCTCACCCAGCACAGTTACTTTTTCCTTATTAAACATTTTGATATGGGCCTGAGCTGAGGATTGGGTAGTTGGATCAAAATAGGGGAGGGTAATTTCGTCGCCGGCTTTCATCTTCTTATTTCTTATCACTTCTTCAATGGCACTGGGCAGATACGGTGTTTCTTTCAGTATCATGGTGTGGGTCTCTGGTGTGCCCTGTGAATAGGCGGTTAAGAGGAGCTTCTTCCCTTGCACCTTACCTTCAATCTTTGATTCATGACCGAGAGTTTCAAGATGCAGTTTAAATTCTCTTAAGACGTATTCCTTATCAGTATAACTATAAATATGTGTATCAACAGTCCTTTGAGCGTTCATCATCATCAAGCTCATACGGCTGCGATTTTCTACAACGATACCAGTATCAGTCTTTATAATTTTAGTAAAGGAATAACCGATGCGTTGTCCTTGGAGAAAGATACCAAGCCATTCTTCTGTTGTCTTTAGCTCGGTAGACAGTTGGTTCTGATCGACAACGAGCTTTTCTGGTTTTGGTATTTTCAATATCAGGTAAATGCTTACAGCAAATATTACGATGATTATAACTATACCAAGAAATTTTTTCATTATTTTGCTCCTTTCTTTTAATATTATATCCAACCCCCGTACAATAGTCAACTGATAAAGATGGACAAAGATGGAAAAATAACAGAGTGATAAAGTCACCAAGTCATTAGGCGATTGTTACGAAGAACATGAAATAGCTCTCATTTTGGGTAATGGATATAGGAACTGTAGGAATCGGGTATTAATAATTGTAGTTGTCCAATTTATTGGACAAAGCCCGATAAATCAGGCGACTACAGCATATCGTGACTGATATGAGAACTATTTCATGTTCTTCTCAGTAAAATCAAGCATTTATTGGTTTAGGTATTTTAGGCATTTAGGCGTTTTGGATTTTTATACTTAATCTTGACTTCCTGCTTTTTTTGGATATAGTAATGACTCAACGAGAAGGAGTGGGTATGTCAAAGATTCTGCAAGACCTATTGACCAAAAATGAAAACAGGATAATGCTTATTGTCCTAGATGGACTGGGCGATTTGCCAAACCCGGACAAGACAGCTTTAGAGATAGCGAAAACCCCTAACCTGAATAAACTGGCAAAGAAAAGCAGTTTTGGGTTAACTACCCCTATTGCGTCTGGTATTACACCAGGCAGTGGTCCTTCACACCTCGCCATGTTTGGTTATGATCCCATAGAGCACCAGATTGGTCGCGGTGTGCTTGAAGCTTTAGGTATTGGTCTGGATGTCGAGGAAAAGGATTTGGCAATACGGGGGAATTTTGCAACGATAAGTGACAAGATTATCACGGATCGCCGGGCCGGGCGTATTTCAACTGAAGAATGTACCAGGTTATGCAATAAATTACAGGCTGCGATAAAAACGATTGAAGGGATTCCGCTGATCATCAAACCGGCTAAAGAACATAGATTTGTAGTGAAATTTCGTGATGCAAAGCTTTCTCAAGACCTAACTGATGCTGATCCACAAAAGGAAAACCAGCCTCGTGCATTTGTTAGGGCAAAGAACAAAGTCGCTGAAAAGTCCGCAGAAGTCATCAATACTTTTATAAAAACTGCTGCTTTGGTTCTCAAGGATGAAGAAAGGGCAAACTATGTTCTGCTCAGGGGGTATGCAAGGAACCCTAACCTGGAGTCTATGGACAAACAATTCGGTATTAACCCAGCAGCGATTGCAACATACCCAATGTATCGGGGTCTTGCCCGGTTAGTCGGTATGACCGTTTTGAAAACCGGTGAGACGATCTCTGATCAAATAAAAACCTTAAAGGAGAATTATCTAAAATTTGACTTTTTCTTTTTCCATATCAAAGGAACTGATAAAGCTGGTGAGGATGGTGATCAGGTGATGAAGGTCAAATGCATTGAAGCATTTGATAAGAAATTACCTGATATCCTGAAATTGAAGCCCGAAGTTCTTTGTATTACAGCAGATCACTCCACCCCTACCTTGCTCCACTCACATTCATGGCATCCAAATCCCTTGTTAATATATTCGAAATATGTCTTTCCAGAAAAGAAGGATTTCACTGAAAGGAATTGCGTAACTGGTACTTTGGGTAGGATGAGGTCACTTGATTTGATGCCGTTATTATTGGCACATGCATTAAAAATAAACAAATTTGGAGCTTAATCATGGTGAAAAAAATAAATAAAAAAGCCCTTATATCTGTGGCTAACAAAAAAGATATTGTTGAATTTGCCAAGTCTTTAGCAGGTCTTGGTTTTCAAATAATCGCTACGGGCGGTACTCACAAGTTGCTGAAAGAGAATGGTATTGGAGCAGTTAAGATAAGTGATTATACAGGTGGTTCAGAAAGCGAACGGGTAAAAACGCTCAGTCAAAAGATTGCAAAAGAAATCCTTGAGACCGGAGAAATCGGCCTTGTGGTCTGTAACCTCTATCCCTTTTTCGATCAAAAAGGTAAATCTCTCGATGAAATGGTTGAGTTTATTGATATCGGTGGCGTGACTTTGCTGCGGGCAGGAGCAAAAAATTATAAGAAGGTTGGAGTTGCCTATGAC
>JAUWGT010000038.1 GCA_030606265.1 Candidatus Stahliibacteriota bacterium
TTTCTTAGTCGCTTTTTCCGGTTCTTTCTGATGTACCCATGAACACTGTTCGCGAATGTTTGCGAATTCAAACAAGTATTGATTAAGACCGGATTTTCTCAGCGTGTTTTGGAAGAGCGGTTCATGCGTTCTTGGCGTACAAGCAGCGACCACAACACGATTAATACCGAGTTCGTGGATCTTGTCAGTTATTAGCTTCTGGGAATCCTGTGAGCAGGCGAACAGTAGTTCTTGACTGTGCACAACATAAGGCAGCTTCGCTGTATCCTCAACAACATCTTTAACATCAACAGTCGCCGCAATATTAATTCCACAGTGGCACACAAAAACACCGATCCTCGGTCGATCGCCTTCATTGATCTGTTCCTCAGGCGGGTATTCCACGACAACTTCTCGACGTGGGAATTCTTTCAGGACAATCCCTGCTGAGCCAGCTGCGCCGCTTGCTTCAATGACTGACTCGGGGATGTCTTTAGGTCCAGATATCGTACCACAGACAAAAATACCAGGTCGTGATGTCCCAACTGGTTCAAATAATGGAGTACGGACAAAACCAAAGTCATTGGTTTCAATACCTAAGGTGGCTGCCAAATGCCTTAGCTTTGGTGTTGAACGTAAACCAACTGACAGTATCAAATAATCAAAAACTTCGGTCTTATTGTGCCCATCTTCAGTATAATGTACAATTGGATTATCCGTTACTGGATCAATATCGACGTCTGATATGCGGGCGCGCACAAAACGCGTATTATGCTCAACCTCGGCGCGTTCAATAAACATATCAAAATTCTTACCGCACGCCCTTATGTCCATCCCGAAAACCATGATCTTCGCATCAGGGATATGCTCAGTGATAATTATTGCATCCTTGGCAGCCTGCATGCAGCAAATAGCTGAACAGTACTCATTGCCGGTCTGTGCGTCTCGTGAACCAACACATTGTATAAAAGCGATGCGCTTTGGTTCCTTGCTGTCTGATGGTCTCAATATATGCCCCTGGGTGGGTCCAGAAGCACTGAGGATCCGTTCGAATTCCATGCTTGTCACAACATTAGGACATATCTGATAGCCATACTCATCTTTGATGTGAGCATCGAATTCAGCAAGCCCAACAGCGACGATAATACTCCCAACCTCTAACTCAATAATCTTTGCTTCTTGATCAAAATCTATTGCCTTTGGTTCACAGAATTTCTCACAGATTCGACACTTACCACGATTAAGATACAAACAGTGATCTTTATCAATAATGGCAACTGCAGGCACGGCTTGAGGAAATGGGATGTGGATACATTTTGTATCCATCAAACCCACATTATAAGTATCAGGGATTTTTACCGGGCACTTTGTCATACATACGCCGCAACCTGTGCATTTCGCTTCATCCACATAACGGGGTTCTTTTTTTATCCTTACTTTGAAGTGCGGTGCGTCTCCTTTGACTTTTTCGACCGTAGCATTAGTGATGATATTAATACAAGGATGACTACCTGCCTCAACAAGTTTTGGTGATAGAATACACAATGAACAATCATTCGTTGGAAAGGTCTTGTCGAGTTGTGCCATCCTGCCACCGATACTGGGCGCTTGTTCGACGAGGTAGACTTCAATACCCGAATCAGCCAAGTCCAAGGCAGCTTGAACACCGGCAATGCCTCCACCTATAACCATAGCTTTCTTATTGCTCTTCATTCTAGTCTCTTCACCGTGTCAAGCACATAATAGCCTATTTGCGCGACGGCTCTTGGTAATGAGCCGATGTATGTTTAGCAATATCGTATTTGATAAGGTCATGTCTGAAGATCTGTAAACGCTTATCAATTTCCTGAATGTGGTCGAGCATCTCGGGTTTGGCATACCCGCTTTTAATCGCCAGATATCTAAGTACACGCATCAAATCTGGAAAGTTTACCTTCTGGGGACAATGGGCATAGCATCGAAAGCATAGCAGACAGAACCATATCGTGGGCGACGACAATACTTCCTCGCGCATGCCGAACAATATCTGTCGTATGAGTCGGCGCGGACTAAAGGATTCATCGATCTCACTGATCGGACAACCTGCCGTACATGAACCACAAGCAAAACATTTTCTCAGATTTTCACCACCAGGATAGGATATGATCTCTTCAGCAAAACCAAAATCCATCTCCTTCATGTCGATAATTTCTCTCTTTTCTTCCATAATTTCACTCCTTAATTCGGTACTGAGCCGAACCTAACTTCTTTATCTCTTTAATAAAATCATTAACCAGTCTTTGAAATTCAATCCCCTCACCCGCTGATATAAAACTCAATTTCATGCGATTTGTCTCCACGCCAAATTCCCTGAGGAGAACCTTCATGAAATAGAACCTCCTCATGGTCTTGTAGTTGCCATTGATATAGTGACAATCACCAGGATGGCAACCAGTTATCATTACGCCATCTGCGCCGTTTTCAAAGGCGCTCAGTATGAATTCCGGTTCTATCCTTCCAGAGCACATGGTTCTGATAACACGGAAATTCGGATCGATCTGAAACCTCGATACTCCAGCAAGATCAGCGCCTGCATAAGAACACCAATTGCAGCAGAAAACAATGATATTTGGCTTGAAATTCTCCATGACTACTCCCTAATCGATCTAATCATTGTCAATATTTGATCTTTTGTGAAACCGTACTGATCCATGGCACCAGACGGACATGCCGCAACACATGTACCGCACCCTTTACACAACGCTTCATTGACTTTTGAACGACGTTGACCATCTTCTTCGACGATCTCAATCGCCTCATATGGACACATATTGCTGCAAACACCACAACCTACGCACAAGTCGTCATTGACATGAGAAACTGTCGCTTCAGCATAATACTTATTCTCAGCCAGGATTGTCGCAGCACGCGCTGCTGCTGCACCAGCCTGGTCGATCGTTTCGGAGATAAATTTCGGACTATGCGCAAGACCGGCAACGAACACGCCTTCCGTAGCAAAATCTACAGGTCGCAGTTTGACATGTGCTTCGAGGAAAAATCCATCACTATTCAACGGCACCTTGAGCATCTTGGCAATCTTCTCATTGTCCTTGTTAGGTACAATCCCAGTTGAAAGAACGACTAAGTCCGGGTGGATTTCAAGTTTCCGCTGGAGTACCGGGTCAAACACAGAAACGTCCAAAGAACCGTTGTCATTTGCCAAGATCGGTTTTTTCTCCCTGTCATAACGAACGAAAATAACACCTGCTGACCGGGCTGCAGTGTAATAATCTTCCTTAAAACCATAGGTCCGTACATCCCGGTACAGAATATATATCTTGGTCTTGGGGTGTAATTCAAGCAGGCTCAAGGCATTTTTTACGGCCTGCGAGCAACACCTGCGGCTGCAATAACCATGTCCGTTGTCACGAGACCCGACACATTGAATCATTGCGATCGATCTCAATCCAACGATCTGGGGCTCTGCACCAACGATCTTCTCTTCTAATTCCCTCTGGGTCATTATCCTCGTGTCCTTACCGTACGAGTATTCATCTGGTCGATATTCCACGCCACCAGTGGCGACTATGATCACACCGTGTTTGTATATCTTATTGCGACCGCTGGCCAAGCTGATCTCTGTTTCATAATTGCCGACAAACCCACGCACCGCGGTTATCTCGGCGTTTGTCATAACACGTATCAGCTTATGGTCACAGACCTTTTTGATCAACTCTAACAAATAGGCTTGGACATCATTGCCTTCTATAGTATAAAAAATGTGACGTGCATTCCCACCAAGTTGTTTTTCTTTCTCAACAAGGAAAACTTCAAACCCTTGACGGGCAAGCGAAAGGCTTGTGACCATACCCGCAACCCCACCGCCGATGACCAGAGCTTTTTGGATTACATCTATTTCGACACGTTTAAGCGGACTGAGCAGAGCTGCTTTGGCAACCGCCATTTTAACCAAATCCTTAGCCTTTTCCGTCGCTCCTTCTGGCTCAGTCATGTGAATCCAGGAACATTGATCGCGGATATTTGCCATCTCAAAAAGATAGGGGTTAAGACCAGCCTCACGTATTGTTTCACGAAATAGCGACTCATGGGTCCGTGGTGTACATGAAGCAACAACGACCCGATTCAATTTATGTTCCTTTATCATCTCAATAATAAGCTTTTGACTATCCTGAGAGCAGGTGTAGAGATTTTCCTCAACATGAACTACATATTTCAGCCCTTTTGTATGTTCAACGACCTTTGGCACATCAACATAAGCACCAATATTGATCCCACAGCGACAAATGAAAACACCAACCCTTGGTTCTTGCCCTGAAACATCAAGTTCTGCAGGATATTCTTTCTTGGTAATCAAAGTGTGCCTTTGTTCAGCGAGCAGTTCCATTGATCTTGCGGCGGCTGAGGAAGATTGCGTAACCGTCTCCGGAATATCTTTTGGCTCAGTACAAGGACCGCAGGCAAATACACCTTCTTTACTGGAATCCGTAGGTGCGAAAGCGCGGGTTTTGCAAAAACCCGCAGCATTCATTTCTATGCCGAGGGTTTGGGCTATTTCCACCATTCCTTTTGGCGGCTGCAATCCACAAGCGAGAACAACCATATCATATTCATCAACCCGCATCTGCCCTTGCTCATCCGCATATCTAATGATAAGATTCTTGGTGGATTGTTTTTCTTCAATCGATGAAGGACGACATCTAATATATCTAACACCACTTTTTTGCGCCTTTTCATAATATTCATCAAATCCTTTGCCAAATGCCCGGATATCCATAAAAAATATAGTGCACTCAAGCCCGGGTGAGTGCTCTTTAGCAATAAGCGCTTCCTTTGTCGCATACATACAGCAGACTGATGAGCAATATGGGTGCTCATCATCCCTGCTTCCAACACACTGAATAAAGGCGATTCTCTTCGGTTCTTTCTTATCACCAGGTCGCACAACATGACCATGATATGGACCAGAAGCAGAAAGAATGCGCTCGAACTCTATTGAGGTTACAATATTCTCATAGCGACCGTTTCCATATTCGCGTTTCTGCTTGCCGTCAATGACCTCAGCCCCACTCGAAAGAATGATCGACCCTACGGGTATCTCAACAAGTTCCTCTTTTTGATCAAAATCGATTGCCTTTGCCTCACAGAGATCTTCACAAATTCGGCACTTATCAGTGACAAAATGCACACAATGTTCTCTGTCAATAATCGCGGCATTCGGCACTGCCTGTGGGAATGGGATGCGTATGACAGATCTTGATCTGAGTCCCGCATCGAATTCATCAAGGAGTGGTTTTTTCACCTTATTACTCATCTTCTTCAGACGCTGTGAAGCTGTCGGACATATTGCGTAGCATGCACCACATGCCATACAATCAGGGGATTCGACATCGAATGGTGGTGCAATTTCTCGTTGATCCCCTCTTCCTTTAAACCCGATTACGTTCTTACCCATCCGCTCGCGGCACATTCTGATACAAAGACCACACCGTATGCAATCATCATCCCGCTTGACAAACGGTGTATCCTCAACCCCAAGTTTGCGAGCCATCTCTTGTACGACACTGGATTCAGGAGCACGGGCGAGCATCAATTGTATCATCGTTTTACGTATATTCTGAAGTACAGGAGTATCCGTTTTCACCTCAATTCCCTCTTCAACAGGATACACACATGACGTCTGTATTTTCTTCCAACCATTCTTTTGTATCTCAACAACACAGAGTCGACACGCGCCGTAAGAACTCAGTGCTTTATGGTAACAAAGCGTAGGTATCTCGATATTGATTTCTTGTGCTGCTTCGAGAATGCTATTGCTCTTCTTTGTCGTAACAGAAATACCATCAATAGTCAACGAAACCATATCTGGTGCCTGTTTTCCCTTTGGCACACCTGATTTTCTATTCTTCCTGACTACTCTTTTTTTCTTTTGTTTTTTCATCTTCTTTTTCATGTTACCACGGGCGAGACTTTTTTTATCGCCTTGAATTTCGGCGGACAGCTTGTAATGCATATTCCGCATTTAATACATTTCTTTTGGTCTATTTTATGCACCTTTTTCGGCTCACCAATTATCGCTTCATTTGGACAACTTTTGGCGCATACTGTACATCCACCACACAATTCAGGTTCTATGACATAAGAAATCAATTTCTTGCACACCAATGCAGGACAACGCTTCTCTTGTATATGTGCTTTGTATTCATCTCGGAAATATCGTATTGTTGACAGAACAGGATTGGCAGCCGTCTGACCGAGTCCACACATTGAGGCTGTCTTCACAACTTCACCAAGATTTTCAAGTAATGCGATGTCTTCTTCCTTGCCTTGCCCTTCTGTAATTCGCTTCACGATTTCATACATCTGTTCGGTGCCTTCTCGGCATGAAACGCATTTGCCACATGATTCGTCTTTCAGAAAGTTAAGAAAATACTTGGCCACATCGACCATACAGGTATCTTCATCCATAACCACCATGCCGCCTGAGCCCATCATTGACCCTACGTCAGTTAGCTTTTCAAAATCAACGGGAAGGTCGAGTAAACTTGACGGTATGCATCCCCCTGACGGTCCTCCGGTTTGTACTGCTTTAAATTTCTTTCCGTGCGGTATACCACCACCTATGTCAAAGATTATTTCACGGAGCGATATACCCATAGGAACTTCAACCAACCCAGTATTATTTACTTTTCCTACAAGCGAAAAAATCTTTGTACCCTTGCTCTTTTCTGTACCGATCATCGCGTACCAGTCTGCACCTTTACGAATAATAAGAGGAACGTTTGCCCACGTTTCTACGTTATTATTGTTTGTGGGTTTACCCCATAAACCAAACTCTGTCGGATAGGGTGGCCTTATACGCGGTTCGGGTGATCGTTCACCTTCAATAGATGTAATGAGCGCAGTTTCTTCACCACAGACAAAAGCACCAGCCCCCTGGCATATTCGCACTGAAAAATCGAAGCCAGAATCGAGGATATTTTTACCCAAATAGTCTCGTTGCTCTGCCTGTTCAATTGCGATATCAAGATTTTTGATGGCAAGGGGATATTCAGTACGGACATAGATGATGCCTTCGTTTGCACCAATAGCGTACGCACCAATAATCATACCCTCTAATACACTGTGTGGATTACCCTCAAGAACACTTCTATCCATATAGGCCCCTGGATCACCCTCGTCTGCATTACACACAACGTACTTTTGTGAACCAGCTGATTGGCGACAAATTTCCCATTTAAGCCCAGTCAAAAAACCGGCACCACCACGTCCACGCAATCCTGACTTTTTTATTTCTTCAATGACCTGCTCCGGCTTTTTGTTGCGGAGCACAGTCTTTAGCGCCTTATAACCATCAAGGGCGACATAATCTTCGATCTCAGTAGGATCAATCCTTCCATTATTGCCAAGAATAAGCCGATGCTGTTTTTTGTAAAATGGTATATCACCTACATGAACAATCTTTTGATTGGTTTCTGGGTCAACATATAGTAAGCGATCGATTATTTCCCTTCCGTTTAAGAGCCCATCAACAATCTCCGCTGCATCACTGGGTTTAACACGTTGATAAAAAATCCTTTCGGGATAGATAACAACTATGGTCCCCCTCTCACAAAATCCATGGCATCCGGTAGTTTTATTCTCGATTTTTGATTCTGCTTTCTTTCTCTTTATCTCTGTCACAAAGGCCTCACTCACCTTTTCACAATTGTAGGCATGGCATCCGGTACCACCACAAACACTAATACAATACTTTTTTTCCTGCGTTTTCTTAGCCATTTCTATTTTTTTCTTTATAATATTTGTCTATCACATTCTTTACTTTTTGTGTTGACATGTTTCCAAAATACTCACTACCGACCATAACAACCGGACCCAAGGCACATGCACCAACACAGTTTACTGTCTCTAACGTAAACATTAGGTCATCGGTATTCTCACCGGCTTTTATCCCAAGTATCCTTTCAAATTCATCAAGCACTCTGTGCGACCCCCTCACATGGCAGGCTGTTCCCAGACATACCTTGATAGTATGCTTTCCCCTTTTTTTTAGGCTGAAGGCCTTATAAAAGGTAACTACATTATATATCAGATTCAAAGGTATATTGAGCTCTTGTGATACATATCTCAATAGATCAGCAGGTAAATAATTATACACTCTGTCAATCTTTTGTAACACGGGCATAAGGCTGCCTCTCTTGTTTCGGTAATCCTTTAATATTGTTTCTATTTTTCTTGAATCCTCTTCACTAAGTGTTACTTCTTCTGGTTGACTCTCAAGGGACACAATTTGCCGAACTGGGCAATTCTGCATACAGACGCCACAGCCAGTACACTTTTCTACATCTACATAACGGGGGTGCTTTTTCACTTGAACAACGAAATTACCAGCTTCGCCCGACACTTTTTCTATTTCGGCATTGCTAATGATTTCTATGTTAGGATGCCTCGCAACGCTCACGAGTTTGGGCGCAAGAATGCACATCGAACAATCATTAGTTGGAAATGTTTTATCTAATTGCGCCATTACACCACCGATACTCGGGTTCTTATCCACAAGGTAGACTCGGAAACCAGAATCAGCTAAATCCAGGGCAGCCTGTATACCACCAATACCACCACCAACAATAAGAGTGGCACCGACCTTACTGCCGTTGTGCTTTATTTTCATGTATTTCCAAGTAGTTTTTTGATCCGCTCAACCAAGACACTCGCTTCAACCGGTTTATCGATAAAATCATCGACCGGCAGCCAAGCATCGTCGCCAGCTGCTTGAGAGAAATTCAAGGAATATTTTTGATCTACTGCCGTCAACATCAGGATAGGAATATCTTTTGTATTAGGTGTTCGTTTTATTTCCCTACAAAGATCAAATCCAGAATGATCGGTCTCCATCATAACGTCACAAACGATTAGATCTGGTTTTAAGGATTTTAGCTTCGCAATGCATTCCTTGGCAGACAGACATGTCTCTACTGAATACCCGCTCTTCTCAAGGACAATCTTTGTTGCCTCGATGAAATCCTGGTCATCATCGACAATTAGAATTACTTTTTGTTCTTTCATTTTTCACCTCCACTAATTTTTTATATACGACTGAAGGAATTTCAAAAATAAATTTTGTATATCTTTTAAGATCCGCCTTGTTGTTTATCTTAGAACCTCGACTGTTATCAAATTCATCATAGGTTAATGGGTTCTCCGTGATCAAATATCCCGATTCGGCTCTTATTGAACCATTGTGAAGATCCGTAATCATTTTAACGACGTGTAAACCTAAACCAGTACCGCTTATACCAACCCTATCGAATCTTGCATGCTTTTCGAAAATATCGCCCAACCGCTCCTTTTCCACACCCATCCCTTCATTCAGTATACTGAATTTAAAGGCCTTACCATTCACGAGCAATTCGCAGCGTATGTCTGAACCTATGGTGCCGTATTTTATCGCATTATTTATCAGATTACTCAATCCTATTTTCATCAACTCGGCATCACAATTTACAATGCGCGCGCCTTTGGTATTCACTTTGATGTTCATCTCGTTCTTTTCGAGTATCGGTCCGAACTCTTTAATCACCGGCTCCAGGCAATCTCTATATATATCTGTACTCTTTTTTGAACAGGGCAGTCTTTTATTCTCCCCAATGTATGAAATGGCGTAGTTTCTTATCATATCATGTAACATCTTCAAACTGCACAGGGAACTGAGAAGCATTTTGCTTTGTTTACCCGGATCGATATGACGACCTATATTTCTATCGACAAGAGCACTGATATTCATCATTACCGCCCCGAGCGTTCCCTTACATTCATGCACAAAAAAAGCCATTATCCAGTTAAGATGCTTCTGGATATTGTAGAGCTCTGTCTTTTCAGAGATACCCTCATCCAGGTCGTCTCTTGATCGAACCTCAAATTCTTCTAAGAACGATTTACCATGATCTGTATACCTGCGACCGAGTGCATTTTGTATCGCCATCTTTATCTCGTCCATATCTAATGGTTTTATCGTGAAGAAGAAAATACCTTGTTCCCTGACCCTCGCGGCGACTTCTATTGAGTCATCAGATGTTGTTACGATAATCGGCAGAAGGCGGTCTATATTTTTGATCAGTGAGATGATCTCATAGCTTTTGGTAACTTCGGCATCGACATCGATTATCAGTACATCGATCATGTTATTTCGGATCATGTTCAGCAGCTTACTCTTCTGCCCGATATGCTCGGCACAATAGCCCTCTTTACGCAACATGGCGATCATCTTCTGCACGGTTTCAATATCTTGATCCATAATGACGATCCGAAAACGCTTTTTTCTTCCTTGGCTTCTCATAGTAATATATATAAGCAATAACCATGCCAGTGTTTCTTATTCTATTATTGAATCCAGTTCACTATAAAACGCCCGATATTTCAAGAGCATATCTATAGCATCTCTTTGATAGGTATGGTGCGTGGTAATCAATAAACAAAAATGCATATATAATATATGCACATGATAAAAATAAAGTGCCAGTATTTCAAAAGTTAATCAGAAAAGCTTATGCACATAAAATTAATGCATGAATATACTATTTATGCATTAATTGCTAAATCATTAATATTCTCTTATTGTAATAGATATTGTATATGGATCTGGCTAAAAGAAGTTAGCCCTTGGTATCTGGTCTGACATTGTATTTGCGCATCATTGCCTGCAAATTCTGTCGTTTCAAACCGACCTCACGTGCAGTTTTACTGACATTCCACTGATTTCTTTTAAGCGCTTCGATTATGAAAGCTCGTTCGATATTTTCAACTGCCTTTTCTCTCATTTGCTTTCTCATTCTTTTGAGCTCTTCATTCGTCTTTGGCGTTGTGATATTGAAGCAGACTCTCTTGCCGGTCAGCTGGATCGGTAATTTCTCAGCTTCGATGATATCGCCTTCGCTCATGATTACCAGCCGTTCTATTGTATGCTCTAATTCTCGGACATTGCCAGGCCATTCAAAATTCATCAATATATTCATCGCATCAGATGAAACGCCTTTGATGTTTTTTTTCCTTTTCTTGTTATACGATTCAAGGAAGTGATTGACCAAAAGAGGGATGTCATCTTTTCTCTCCCGCAGGGACGGCAAATAAATCGGTACAATATTGACTCTATAGAAGAGGTCCTCCCGGAAATTACCGCTTTCAATCATCTTTTCAAGGTTCCTATTGGTCGCGGCAATCACCCGAACGTCGACCTTTATATTCTTGATCCCGCCGACCTGTCTGAACTCTTTTTCCTGAAGTACTCTCAATAACTTAGATTGTATCCCAATACTTAAATCACCTATCTCATCAAGAAAAAAAGTCCCGTTGTTCGCCACTTCTAAAAGACCGCGTTTGGTTACAACCGCACCTGTAAAAGATCCTTTGACATGACCAAATAATTCACTTTCAAAGAGTGTTTCCGGAAGTGCACCGCAGTCAACGGCAATGAACTTTTCATTCTTTCTCAATGAATGATGATGGATCGCGCGCGCGATGAGTTCTTTGCCAGTACCACTTTCACCACGGATCAATATCGTCGAGTCGGTCGGCGCTACTTTTTCGATAAGCCGAAAGATGTCCTGCATAACATCACTCTTGCCGAGTATATTATTGAATTTGTACCGTTCGTTCAATTGCTCGCGCAGGTATATATTCTCGTGTAAAAGACGTACGTTCTCCAGAGTCTTTTCCAAGCGAATAAGCAACTCATCGACGGTGAACGGTTTTGCGATATAATCGACCGCGCCTTGTTTCATAGCCTCTACCGCACTTTCAACGGTTGCATAACCGGTAATGATTATCACCCTGGTATTAGGACTTATCTTGGTAACTTCTCTCAACACCTCCAAACCATCAATGCCGGGCATCTTCAAATCGACCAGTGCTATATCCCATTCTCTTTGCCGGACTGCGTCAATTGCTTGATGACCGTCTTCAACAGTGAAAACATCATACCCTTTATCACTAAGCAGGCTATTGAGCGATTCCCTGATCGCCCTGTCGTCATCGACTACTAAGATACTTGCTTTTTCCATTGTTTTATCCGGTCAAACAATCAATTATATGTGAGAATATCTCGGTGTCAATTATTATAAAGGATAGCAGCTTCTTTTCAATCCTCGATGATCACAACCGTACTGCGCGGGACAAGAGCGAATAATTCGATGATATCGCGGTTTTTCATTCTGATACAGCCGTGCGAGGCAGGTTTACCAATAAGGTGTTCTTCAGCAGTACCGTGGATATATATACATCGGCTAAATGTATCAATGCCCTTGCCTTTGTTCTCAGTCTGTGCTAAGCCCTGGAGTCTCAAAATCCTGGTTGTTATCAGGTCTTTATCAAAATCACTGCCGATCTTCGCGATCTTTTTAGTATTGCGCCGGTTTCTGAAGATGGAACCCAGGCGTGCTTTCCTGCCGATCTTTGAACATATCATATGTTTACCCAACGGGGTTTTAAAACTATTATTCTTATTACCGATACCATATTTTGACGTGGAAACCCGATAAGTTTTAATGAGTTTACCTTTCTTGTGAAGGTAGAGTTTTTGATCGGCGATGCTAATAAATATCTGGAAATTACCTGCCTGATGAATTTTACGTTTTTTTCTTTTAACGATCAATTACTCGCTCAGATTTCTCAATCTCTCCAAACGCTCTGGTTCGTTCGCCTTCAGCCATTCATCTGTGGACAACAATCCATAAGCAAGTCCGAAATATTCTTTTGCTTCATCGGCACGGTCGAGTTCAAGAAGACATTCACCGATCTCTTCATAGATATAGCCGTCCTGGTCTAAACCTTTCTCTGCCACTTCATTTTCAAGATTCATCTGGGCTTCAAGCGCATCCTTGGTCCGCCCCATAGCCCGGTAATTCCTGGCAATACACCACTTGGCGATTATTGTCCCTTGCTCATCTTCTTGTGATTGGCGCCAGGCAAGAGATTTCTCAAATAGCACCAAGGCATTATCATAGTCTTTTGAATCAAAATAAGTCCAACCCGTATTATTATACAAAGGACCTAACCATTTCTTGGTACGTTCATCAACGGTCTTCTCTGCAAGTTCCATTGCCTTATGAGCCCACTCAAGTTGCTTTTCTGGTGGTTCAACAATTTGCAGCATATGGATTGCATCTATCGCATAGTAGTCCTCATTATTTTCCGCAGCAAGTTCCCAGGCATTCAAGAAAAGCGGCTTTGCCTTATCTGGATGTCCTGATGAGTTATAAGCTCTTCCCCTCTCGAGTAGATATCGAACTCTGGAAACGGCTGGAGCCTCGGTTAACCATGGCTCGACCGTATCGAGTAATGCATGCGCGGCTTCGAATTTCTGCTGCAGACCCAGGGTACGTGCTATCTGTGTCACTAATTGTGTATAATATGATATATCCTTGGTTTTTTCAGCAAGCGGTACTAGTTTCCGAAATTCAATTTCAGTCTGTGCGGGATTACTATAATCCCATAGCTTGTCAAAATCAGGTAATGCAGTTTCTTTTTCCACCTTTGGCGCACTTGTGCATCCCACAATCAATAATGCGCCAAGAAAAAAAACCGTTATTCTCATAAATTCCTCCCTGATAATATCTTCCCCCTCACCCTCTCCCACAAGGAGAGAGGAATACATAAGGAACTTCTCGGTTCCGCTTGAAGGACATGTTATTGTTAATTCTTCTTATTTGAAATTCGTCCCGATTTATCCCGCTTCGCATTATAATTCTACAAATAGGATTGCGGGATTTATCATATTGTTTTTTGTTGTATAGGAAAATCGAGGATCCCGCGCTGCGGGAGAATGCGGATCAGTATCCCCAGATTTCCTTCAGATAAACTGTTCTTCGGCATGAAGGACAAAGGAAACGAAGATGTTCACTTCTATAGGGTGGTATTTCCGCACTCTTTGGCACTGCTTGCTCTCCGTATTCCTGTGACAGAACTAAAAACAGATTTGGATTCGCATAGGCTAACTCACCTGTTCTTCTAGCAATCCATAGCAAGTGAGCGCGAGTCGTTATCACCTCACCACATTTTTCGCACAGAATCAATTCCTTTTCTATAACATTCTCAAATCCTTTATTCTCTATCTGCGTCAAATCATACTCAAGCGTGTGACTGATACCTTGCTTCGTGGTGCAGTAGCCAACACACTGACCGCAGTAGATACACCTTTCTTGATAGTGTATTTCCCGACGCATTCGCTTAATCAAATCATCTTCCTGAGCACGGGCATTAGCAGGACATACCTCAACACAGGCTCCGCAGAGAATACACTTATCGAAATCGAATTCTATTTTTCCACGAAACCGGTGTTCTGGAACCGATGGTTTAGAAGGAAATTTAGAAGTATACGGACCAAGAAATATCGCTCTTATCGCCTCTCCGAGTTCTCTGAGTTTAGGTTTACGCATGGCTACTTGTCCTCCTTTTCGATCTGTTCACCCTTTAGTTTGTCCTTACCATATTCGTCAACGACTGTTCCTTTCCACATCTTCGTACCAAAATGGAGCGATCCTTTCATCAAAGCATGGGCTGCAACTGGGCTGGTGAGCAGTAAAAAAACCCCACATATCAAGGCTTTGACCCCCATTGGTGTAAAGCCCTTTAATAAGAAGATACCAATCATAATACCGAAGGTTCCCAAGGTAACGCATTTTGTCGATGCCTGCAAACGATTGTACACATCAGGAAATCGGACCAAACCGATTGTACCAAGGATATCAAAAGCTATACCAATCCAGATTATTATCCAACCGATCGGGCTAATCATCGAGACTCCTTTTTTCAAGATATTTGGCTAAAGCCAAGGTACCAATGAAGCTAAAAAGCGTTAGGGTTATCGACAGATCCATGAGAAATGACAAATCGTAGAAAAGTGCAGTGATACCAGTAATACCAACAAAGAGAATACCCATAATATCTACACCGACAGCGCGATCAGCAATCGAAGGCCCCTGGTAAATTCTAAAAAGACATAGAAAACCGCCAATTCCGAGGATTATTATCATAATACTCATTCGAATATCCTCCTTAAATATTTCTCAAAAGGGTCTGCAATTATCTTCGATGCCTTATCCATGACAGACGTTTGTACCCAGATCCAGTGTATGTAGAGATATTCGCCGTCAATTTCACAGGTCATTGTACCCGGTGTCAGAGTGATAGAATTTGCCAAAAAGACCTTTGCAATATCAGTTTTCAAAGAAGTCTTTATTTTCACAATACCAGGTTTTATTGGTCTTTGTGGATGCAATACGCGATATGCAACATCGATATTAGAGCGTAACATGTAGAAGAGAAAAATAGGTATATAAACAATGATCCAAAAAAGCCTGTGTATTTGCAAAAACTTAACCGGTCGGTTTGTGAAATATCCACCAAATAGTATTGTACTGATAGCAACTACGATAACACCGGCAATCAAATGATCGAGGTTAATGCTGAACGTCAATAATAACCAAAATCCGAAACCAATCACAAAGTAGACAATATAGCGCATTCAAACCTCCTTAGAAACTGGACGTAAAGCTACCAAATACCAATTGCGAATATTCAAACCCTCTCAAAAGCGCATGAGCAGCCGGGCCTATGACAAATTCCATTATCGGCTGAAAACCTATACCAAAGACTAGTGTCAAAACAACAAGGAAAACCATAGCCAATCGCATGGTAAACGGTGCCTTCTTGACACCTGTTTTACCTTGTTTCATGAAGACACTATTTTCGATCTTCAGAAGGTAGCCGAGGGTTAAACCACTCAGGAGAACTGCAACAATTCCAATCCATAAGAACCCAGCCTCAATGGCTCCCCAGATAATAAAAAGTTTAGCAAAAAAGCCAACAAAAGGTGGCAAACCAATCAAAGAAAGGGCACCGATACGATAACTCCAAGCAGTAGTGGGCATGTTTTCACCGAGCCCGGGCATTTTGGCGAGTTCCCTGGTTCCAGTAGCATGGACCACTGAACCCGAGGTCAAAAAGAGCAACCCCTTCGCCACACCATGAGCTAAGATGAAAAACAAGGCGCCAGCGACTCCTTTAAAATTACCGATCCCAAAGCCCAACATGATATACCCAATTTGTGAAACGCTGGAAAAACCGAGTAACCGCTTGTAGTCCTTCTGATGAAGCGCCGTTACCCCAGCAAAAACAATAGAAAGAAATCCCAAACCAATTAGTATGTCAAAAAATAATGGCGCAGTCGCCCGGGTCAAGCCAAAAACGTTGAAGATCATCCTTGAAGCTGTGTAGATGCCGAGTACTTTTATAAAGATACCCGATAAGAGACTGGATATCGGTGCTGGGGCTGCAGGATGGGCATCAGGTAACCAAGAATGGAACGGAACGAGCGCTGCTTTTATTGAAAATGCGAAAAGCAACATACCCAGTATCATCCAGAAAAATGTTGTGCCTTGTATCGCTTGTAACCCGATCGAGATATCAGCCAGGTTCAGAGTCGAGGTTTTAGCATATATCAGGGCGATCGATAACAGAAGTGTCAAACCTCCAATTTCACCCATGACCATATATTTGAACGAAGCTTCAAGTTCCTCTTGACCGACGCCAAAAGCCACCAAGGCATAAGAAGCTACCGCAGCGATCTCCAGAAAGACGAACATATTGAATAAGTCACCAGTAATACAAATACCCATCATACCAGCGGTCATCAACATCAACAAAGAATAAAATTTCCATTGGCCCGTGTAGCGGGACATGTAACGGAAAGAAAATAAACAAGCAGCAAAAACCAGAATCGAAATAACAAGAACCATCAAGGCTGAATAGGCATCAAATGCCATTACAATGCCAAGAGGCGGCGGCCAATTGCCCATTTTGTACACGACCATTGGCAACGATTGCATCACCGTCAAACCATAAAGGGAAAGCAAAAACAGTACGAAAGAAACGACAATCGAAACAACCCAAACCAACGGCTTGAAGACTTTACCCAGAATTGGAATAAGAAATGCAGCCAATAGGGGCAATACAAAAAATAGCGGGATAAATGACATCAGCGCCTCCTCATCCTTTCAGTCTCTTGATCTGTGCAATATCAAAAGTCTTATAATGACCGTAGATACGCAGAATGATCGTGAGCATAAGTGCGGTTGTCCCCAAAGCAATGACAATGGCAGTCAGAACTAGAGCTTGGGGGATCGGATCTACAAAGACGTGCGGGGTGTCGAGTCTAGTTATTATCGGAGCAAGAGCACCCG
>JAUWGT010000008.1 GCA_030606265.1 Candidatus Stahliibacteriota bacterium
GGTTGGGGCAGGATCGATGTTGATAGTGTTCTGTATTTTGCTGGGGATTCCAGGAACTTGATCCTTATCGATGATACGATTGGTGTCACTACAGGTATGTCAATTACTGATTCCTTCGTTGTTAATTCGGCAATAACGCTGCGTGTTAGCCTGGCATGGACTGATACTGCCGCATTATCCGGGGCCAACCCCACACTCGTCAATAATCTACATCTTGAACTAACCGCGCCGAGCGGAACTTATTATCGAGGTAATCAGTACAGCGGCGGACAGTCATCTTTAAACCCATCATCCTGGGATAATATAAATGTCGAAGAGTGTGCGCGTATCAATAGCCCGCAAACCGGAGTTTGGTATATTACGGTCATTGGTCAGAACGTTCCGAATGCTCCAATGGGATTCGCCTATGCGGTAACTGGAGATCTTAGCTTCAATCCAGGCGTTGAAGAATATACCAGCAACCTAAAACCGACAACGAGAATAAGTAATTTCGGTTCAATAGTAAGAGACAAACTCAGTTTTGAAATCAACTTACATGTAACCACCGATGTTTCAGTGAGAATACTCGACCTTACCGGCAGGGTAGTTAGTGATGTTATTGACAGCAGATTACCACAAGGGTTGAATACAGTCGAGAAAACACTTGACTTAGCCAGCGGCGTGTACTTTGTTAAAGTAGATGCGGGTGAATTCCAAAAGATGGAAAAATTGCTCGTTATTAGATAAAAAGATACTAGTAGAAAAAGGGGCGGTAATACCGCCCCTTTTTTATTGATAATGCTTATAGCTTTTTAAGAAAATCAGAAAAATCTATTAGAGCTATTTGTTCTTGTTTACCACTTTCCATGTTTTTTATACTGCACATCTTTAACCGTGCTTCATCCTCACCGTATATAATAGTATGGTCCACATGGAGACGATTGGCTTTTTTGAGCTGGCGTTTGATCGAGTCCTTGGGGTTTCCCATAATACAGACGTAATTGTTTTCCTGTAAGATGTTTCTCAGTTTTGTGGTTTCAGTTATCAACCCCTCCCCTATTGTAGCGACGAAAAATTTCTTTCTTTCAGTAACCCGCGGATGTTCTGCAGGCAAAGTAATTAGCATTCTGTCAACACCCATTGCCCATCCTAGCGCCGGTGTATCCTCATCCCCGAGTTCTTTCATAAGGAGATCGTACCGACCACCTGCGAGTATTGTATTCTGTGCACCAAGGAGATGGTGTTTAAACTCAAATACGGTCCGGGTGTAGTAATCAAGCCCGCGCACAAGCTTTTTGTTTTCAGTATACTTTATACCGAATTTACCAAGAAACCCTTTGACAGTTGCATAGTGCTGGGCGCAATTATCGCAAAGATTTTCCGTAATCTTCGGCGCGGCATCGTAGATTTTCTGACATTTCTCTTCTTTGCAGTCAAAGATACGCAAGAAATTTTTATCTACCCTTACTATGCAATTTGGGCAAAGTTTATTTGTTCTGGGTTTGAGGAAATCTTTCAGGGTTTCTTTGTAGAGAGAACGGCAGTTCGGACAGCCGATCGAGTTAACTTCAATAGTGAAACCGTCAGCCCCGATTGATTCCAGAAATCTCTTCCCCTGCTCAATTATTTCAGCATCGTACATGGGTTCACCTTCACCAATCAGTTCGATACCTATCTGGAGGAACTCACGATACCTCCCTTTCTGAGGTCGTTCTTTTCGATACATCGGCTCTATGTATAGTAAACGACATGGCAATGGTATTTTGTTTTCGATAATTGCCCGCAGGACTGGAGCGGTTCCTTCAGGTCTGAGCATATAGACTCTTTTACCAATCTTGAATGTATAATTCTCCTTTTCAACGATATCAGTGTGTTCCCCGATCGAACGTATGAAGAGATCGGCATATTCAAAGGTCGGAGTTTGTATCTCTTGATAACCATTTTTTTCAAAGAAACTGCGGGCTGTTCTGCATACCGCTTCGATCCTCTTTAGTTCTTTGCCAAAAGTGTCTCTTGTACCTTTAGGTTTTTGATATAACATTTTCAATCATTCTCCTACCGTGGAAAATCATATATGAAACGAAAAGACCTAATAGACCAAAGCAGATATCGAGCATTTCAAACTCACGCCCTGGTATCAAAATCTGTTGGAATTCTGCAAGTAAAACCACGCTGCCACCGATTGCGAAGAAGAGGAGGGTTTTCAATAATCTATATTCCAAAATACCCAAAATGAAAAATATGATAAAATGGAACAACTTATCGAGTCCAGTATATTCTATAGTTGGAACCTTCAGCTTTGGATATCCGGTGAGGATGAATATGGCTAGAATCCAGAATACCAGAAGAAGAATCTTGGCGCCTTTTTTCATTCCTCATCTTCCCATTCCCTGATAACTTCTAATACATCATCACCAGTTCGACAGTTTATGATTTCGTTCTTAAGATTATCGTCATTCATCAATCTCAGAGTCCGCGCCAGTATGGCAGCATGATCATCATGTTTCGAAAAAAGACAGAGAATTACTATTTTGATCGGCAATAAATCAAGACATTCAAATTTTATACCTCTTGGAATTATCGCCATGATGATTTCGGTTTTTGTTATGCTTTCAAGAACGACACGTGGTAAAGCAACCCCCTTACCCAGGGCAGTTGACATAGTTGATTCTCGTTCCATGATCCGCTCAATCGCTTCAGATGTTTCGATTTCACTAATATCGAGCATCTGTTTTATAGCCTGTTTGTAATTTACCGCATCCAGGTCGAACAGTATTTTGTTTTTATCGAGATAATCGATTACCATCATCATGGTCAGATATTGTTAGCCTCCACGCATTCAAAGTATTCTTTTGATGCACCACAGTCCGGGCATCCCCAATATTCAGGTAATGAAGAAAAGGACCGACCTGGTTCTATCCCAGATTCAGTATCACCGAGTTTTATCTCATAAACATAACCGCAGATTGAGCAACGCCATTTCTCCATATTACTCCTCTTCAACGATATTACAGATTACTGAAAACCTCAAGCACAAAATTGATCAACTTATCCATACCTTCAGCCAATTTTTGCTTAGTAACATACTTGGTGAAGTGTTCATCTCCACCAACTATGTCCGAAACAAGTAAAAACGAAGCTGCTTCTCTATTGCTTCGGTTAGCCAGATAATATATTAGACTTGTCTCCATTTCCACCGCAACGATGCCCTTTCCCCTGAGACTATCGACATAATCAGGAAAGGGGTTATAGAACACGTCAACACTTGCCACACCACTATAACAGATCTTAATGCCCTGAACCTTGGAAATATCGTGTGCGGTCTTCAATATCTCGAAAGTCGCACACGGTGCATGTGGTTCGTGTTTCAAATAAGTTTGAGTTGTTCCGTCAATTGGCGAAGCAGCTATTGCGGCAATGATGTCCAATGGTCTTATGTGTTCTCCTATACCACCACATGTGCCGATCCTAATGAACCTCTTGACATCGAGTTGGATCAATTCTTCGACCACAATCGCAGCTGAAGGGCATCCCATACCTGTCGTCTGTACGGATACTTCCTTACCTTTATATTGACCGGTATACGCAAACAGCCCACGGTTGTCATTAACCAATCTTGTCTTATCCAATAGCTTACCTATTCTATCCGCTCTTCTTGGATCTCCAACCAGAAGTACAGTGGGTGCATAATCACCTTTGCTCGCTTTTAGATGTATCGGCATCAAACCTCCTCATCATAAATCAAATACCTAAAAATCCAAAATTTCTAAACCCCGTTAGATGTTTACTATCTAAACGGGGTAAATGCCTAAATAAACCAAAATGACAAGTCACAAAAGACAAAAGATAAATCTTCATTTTTCACTATAGCCCACTTTAATGTTCTGATATTTCTTCTCCGCTAGGTTGTGATAATTGTTCGATATATCTTAGCAGGGAATCACAATATTGTTCAAAATCAGCGTGGTATTTCTTAACCACTGAGGGGGCTCGAGGGATATTGACCTTGAGTGGATTTATCGGCACACCATTTCTGTGCAACTCGAAATGAAGATGTGGTCCGGTCGAGAGTCCGGTTGAACCAACATAGCCTATTAGTTCACCCATCTTGACTTTCTTCCCTTTGTATAAACCCTTGGCGAATCTCGAAAGATGACCGTAACGCGTTTTGAAATTGTTTTTGTGTTTTATTTCGACAAGATTTCCGTAACCACCGCGCCATCCCTTGTAAGTAACCACTCCATTGCCGATTGAGGATATCGGTGCACCAGTAGGTGCACAGTAGTCTAAACCGTGGTGCGGTCGCCAGATTTTAAGAATCGGATGAAACCTGCGTTTTGAAAAATATGAGCTAATATACGAATATTTCAAAGGTGATTTTAGCAGCGATTTACGGAGCGATTCCCCTTTTAGATTGTAATAATCCTCATGACCACTTGCGGCTTTATAGTATATGCCGATGTATTGACCGATATTGCCGTTGTAACACGCTGCAAGTATATTCTGATATCCAATAAATTGTGAATCGCAAAAGGTCTTTTCCAATAAAATGAAGAAGGAATCATTCTTCTGGGTTTCAGTAACGAAATCTATTTCCCATGCAAAGACGTCAACGAACCTATATACCAAATTGGGTACTTCTCCTTGTTCTAAAAGAGCTTCATATAGCGTTGATTGAATCGTTCCAGCAATAGAACACGATAGGGTATCGATGTACGGTAGTTTCATCGATACACATAGGTATTGACTTTTCTTTATGACATGGTATTCACGTGTAATACTGTGTTTATAGGTGAGCTCTGAGAATAAACCGTCTTCAACGGTCAGGGTTATTGAATCACCAGGCATACAGTAGCGGAATGAGAACCCGGTATTCTTCATAGCCTTCAGTACTGCAGTAGTTGTTTGATGCGGAAGATCGCGGTCGAGAATATCCTCAAGAACTTCACCTTTCTTGACAACATAGCATATATCACTACGAACAACATGTTCGCGGATATCTTTATTAGCCGGACATCCTAATATTAACACGACCAAGCATACAAGAAGAAACAGGTGACTACATGTTCTCTTTGATGTATTTTTTAATCCAGGCATTTCTAATTGTGTTTTTATATGCCAACGAATAACCCTCAATTGTCAGTCTATTGATTTGTTTGAGAGAACTGAGTATGTTCTGCATATCTGAAAAGCCCCATATATCGAATTCAACTTGAATGAATCTTTTTTTAAATCGTGAGGCAATGTTTCCCGAAAACCCAATCCGGTTGATAAGTCTTCGTAATTCATTAATCCTAAGTTTCGTTGTTAGAGCCAAATGGAGATGGGCATAGTTCTGCAACACTGACCAATTGAAATTCGGGAAAATAGATATAACCCCCTTACGGTTTCTTCTCGACCAGATCATCCGTGAGAGTTTAATATCTTCCTCTGAAATTGGATCATTCACCATCGAGTTTATTTTCCCATAATTCAACTGACGTAACCGGTCAAATAATTGAACAATGAGTCGCCAGCCTTCCTTTATCATGATTTTTGGCACTCCTATATTATATTCATCGATCTTGTAGATTTCAGCATACTTGATGCCGGGTGTTTTATTTATGATTTGATAGGTTTCTTTTAGTTTCCTGGTGTAAAATAATAGCGATATATTAGGACAGACACCACGTGGAAACGTCAGATTCTCAACAACTTCTTCAAGGCAGGGAACTGAGCGTTCGGCTTTGAAATGAGCGGTTGTTTCTGCAACAATGCATCCCCAGTACCACTTACCACCCATTATGCGTGGCAGGAACAGCTTGATGCCGTAGTTCTCTATGAAACCGGTGTCTTCGAAGTTCTTGATACGGAGCAGGATTTCATCTTCAGTAATCTGGAATTTGGCAATGATATCATGGATGGGAATGACGCCGTGTAATTCAAGCAGGCGTATTATCTTAAGATCAATCGGATCTACTATCACAGTATCATTATAGGTCAAAAAATACTAAAGTCAACTATTTACCAATGCAAAACTGATTGAATATCTTTTCAAGTATATCTTTACGCATAACCCTCCCAGTTAACTCACCGATTATTTCAAGAGCTGAATGAAGTTCAAAGGCCACGAGCTCGAGAGAAAGAGCAGTGACACCTTTTTCTAGATAGTCCTTTACTTTTATCAATGCATCAATATGCCTTTGCCTTGTCAAAAAAACCTGTCCAGGCATTGGAGTATACTTTAGTTTTTCGTTGATGCATCTTGTTAACATATCGACATTCTCACTTGTTTTTGCAGATAGTTTTATCGAATCACTTAATATACTGCTTTCATTGAGTCTAACATTCATATCTATTTTATTGACGACAAGTATCCTATTTCCCTTTTCGCCCAGATTATATAGGAAGATATCCTGTTCATTTAAAGGTTCGCTACCATCGAAAACAAGGACGACAAGATCAGCCTGGTGTAGTAATTCCAAACTTCTCTGTTGAGCGATAATGTCTGAACCAGTTGCTCGGTCAAGGAATCCTGCTGTGTCATAAAGCCTGATGTATAACCCATTAAGTTCAATAGAGTCATCAATATAGTCACGTGTCGTACCTGGTTTTTCATGGATAATAGCCCTATCATAGCCGAGTATTTTGTTGAAAAGAGTTGATTTCCCGACATTGGAACGACCGACTATGAGTATTTTATAGCCTTCTTTTATTTTTCTGCCAATCACCGCCCCTTTCAGGAGAACGTTGATTGCAGTGATGATTACTGATATCTTATCGGTTACCTTTGCTTTTGAACTAGTCAAGATATCGGCGACATCCTCTTCTTCAGGAAAATCAATATCCGCCTCAACGAGCGATAGAAGGTCGACAATCTGAGCACGCAATTCATAGATCTTCTCTGAGAGATTGCCTTCATATTGGGCAATTGCCAGCTTTCTCGCTTCATCGCAGCTGGCTTGTGTGATGTCGAGTACTGCTTCGGCTTGAAGTAAGTCAATCTTCCCATTCAATAAGGAACGCTTGCTAAACTCACCACGCTGTGCAATATGAGCACCTAGGTTAGTTAACAGGTTCACAATTTTTTCAATAATTACCGGGTTTCCATGACAGGATACTTCAGCCGCATCTTCACCTGTGTAAGAATACGGTTCTTTGAAAAAGGTGAGCAATACCCTATCAATTAAATCGTCAGTATTGGGATTAACTATCCTACCGTAATAAACGCGGTTCGGCACAAAATCCACGACAGCATTTTCTGATTGAAATATTTTGTTTATAAACTGCTTGGTTTGGGGACCACTAACTCTGATTACTGCTATACTTGAGTACCCAGCTGCGGTTGCACAAGCTACTATTGTGTCATTTAGGCTCATCATTCGGCGCAATGATTACGTTCTTACTCACCCCTTTACCGATCGTGTAGATCTTTACGCCTTTCATCTCCGCCAGCCTGTTCTCAACTACCTGTTGTTCCTTTTTGGTCAAAGGATCCAAGGCCATCTCCCTACCCGTTTGCAAAACGATATGCGCAATGGCCTCTGCTTTCTTTTTTAGGAAATTATTCCGCCGCATTCGGTAACCACCAACATCAACTAATATCTTGAGGTTTGGATGAAATCGTTTCATAAGCCGTGAGATTAGATATTGCAGAGACCAAAGTGTTTCTCCTTTTTTTCCGATAAGAATTGCGTCAGTACGTTTTGTTTTTATATTTAAGTACAGCCCTTTATCATCTTTGGTGACCGTAATATTCGGCTTGAATCCGCAACTGGTAAGGATGAAACTTGCAAGTTCGGAAAGATGCTGGTGAGGTTCTTTGATCGTTACTTTCACTTGTGTTGCGTCATCAGTTTCTGATATGATCTCGTAGTCGACCTCTTCTCTCCTCACCCTTAGTATCTTTATTCCATTTTCGATGGCGTCGGTTAGATCAGTACCAGATGCTTCGGCCGTTTTCATTTTATGCCTCCTCTTTTAGTTATGATATGTTCAAGCAAAGTTAAAATATTGTATGAAAACCAATACAGCTGTAATCCAGACGGAAAATTTAAAAATATGAAAACCATAAATATTGGCATAATAATGACCATAAATTTTTGCCTTGGATCAAGTGTGGTCATAAGTGATTGTACGAGCATGATAACACCCATACTGATCGGCAATATGTACGATGGATCCTTTATAGACAGATCCGTAAGCCAGAAGATAAACGGAGCTTGCCTGAACTCAATTGATGCAATCAGCGTTTGATAGAGAGCAAAGAAAATAGGCATCTGTATTAAAAGCGGGAGACATCCACCAAGTGGATTAACTTTATAGGTTTTGTACAACTGCATCATTTCTTGGTTTAAGCGTTGTGGATCCTCCTTATATTTTTTCTGAATTTTCTTTAGTTCAGGTTGAATCATCTGCATTTTTTGCTGTGAGAGTATCATTTTTCTCGAGAGCGGGAAAAAGACAGCCTTAACAAGAACAGCAAAGAGTACGATGGCAAAACCATAGTTACTGAACATTGAGTAGAGTAGATTAAATATCCAAAGGATTATCCGTGAAATAGGTCCCATTATGCCACCTGATGCCATTTGCTCATAGCTTTTTTCAAACTTAGCCAGTTCAGAGTACTTGATGGGCAACAATAGCACGTCAATATCTATTGTCTGAGCTCCTATGATCTCTGCGCCGTAACGGTCGCCGCCGCCTCTCATATAGAAACAACCAAACGTCGCACTGTGGATATCAATATGCTTCCCTTTTACATATGCCGTCGCTTGAGGATAATCCTTTTGCAATTTGTAGAAACGGATAGTGTTAATTGTGTTTAGATCATTTATTACCAAAGCAAAATATTTTGTTCTGAGTGCCAGCCAGTCCACCGCACCAGTGTATTTTAGCTCATCTTTCACCTTCTTTTTCAGTTGTTCTACTTTTTCGTTCTTGACATATATATTAAAGTGTCTAAGGTCTTCTCCCCTATTTTTCTCTTCGGTTACGCGCAACCCTGCTTTGAGACTCAAAATCTGGTCAGTGATATTAGGCATATCGGTTCTAAGCCTGAAGCCATGCGGATTGTCAAAGTAATAGATTTTCCTACAGATATTACCTTCATGAGCGTACTCGAAAACAATTGAGTCACCCCTAATATCACTATCGTACACAGGGATTTCATTGTTGTTAAGCTTGGAGACAAAAAGGTATTCACCCTCGGGAACGAGATTAACATCATATTTCTTTAGATAGAATTCTTTGACTGAAGCACCAGCTGTGGAAAGAACAACCCTGATCTGTGGACCATCAATGATGATCGTATCTGCATATTCGGGCATCGTGGCGGATACTGGTAGGTCTTTCACCTTGGGTGGGCTTGCGATGACCGCGGTGTCAAGGCGGTCGGGTTGAGCTGATTCAGCGCTTTTCTTTGGTTTACTCAGTAGATTCCAGATCAAAAGAATCACTATTATTAGCAGGAATGCTAGGGCGGTGCGAACTCGATCACTCACTGCTGTACTCCTTACGGATACTTCTGTGTTTCATGGCATCAATAAACGTAGTCCCTGGTCTTGGTGCGGGATCCAAACCGCCTGAGCAGAAGGGTTGGCACCTTAGTATACGCAACAAACTCAAGATACTACCTTTGAGTGCACCATGACTGTTCAAGGCCTCAATTGCGTACTGTGAACAGGATGGCACAAAACGACAGGTTCTAGGCAGTATCCTGCTGAGGGTTAATTGATAAACCCTGATTAAAATAATCGCCACGTGCTTCATCATTATTTCTGAAACTTCCTCATAATGCTCAGAACTTGTTTAGAGTCAAGTGGATGTTGTACATAGAATATCACCTGCAACTCTCTAAAAATTTCTTTATTCATTCGATATGCCTCCCTGATTATTCGTTTAACTCTATTCCGTTCAACCGCGCAGCCAACCTTCCTGGAGGCAACAAAACCAACCGTTTGTTTCTTACTCCGCAAGTAGATTATTGTTAGTTGTCTGCAATGGAACCTATTGCCCTTTGCAAACAATTGTTTTACTTCCTGCCGCTTGAGTCTCTCCGATTTAGATAGACCCAATTTTATACGCTGGCTATTGCTTTTATTACATGTATCGCTCCGAGAAACCAATATCCTGTTGTCCTTAAACGGCTAACCGTGCGCGTTTCTTCCTCCTCCTTCTGTTTAAGATATCACGTCCGCTTTTTGTTTTCATACGTTGTCGAAACCCGTGTTTTTTCTGCCGTTTCCTGCGACTCGGTTGATAGGTTCTTTTCATCAATGAATTATATACAAAAATTTCGAGTAGTCAACAACTTTGTTGACTAAGATGAATAATTACCTATAATTATCCAATATCATGGAGAATGGTCCTCGAGAAATCATAACATCCTTGGTCAAGGCAGTCAAAACCATACAAATGTACCATATCAACCATCCTTCAGCGAGGAGCTTCTATAATTCACTTTATGAAAACATGATCGCATATCTTAAGGCGCATTCAGTTATTGAATACCAGATTGATCAATTTATGATAAGCAACCGTGGTAAAGCTGTATATAAAACGAAAGAGAAGGAAACGAGCATTCCCTTTCGGTTGTTCCGTAATGGCATAAGGAATATCAGCTTTCTCGAGGGGCTTTCTTTCCATGAACTAGTCAAGTTCCTCAAGATAATCAGTAAGGTATCAAAAGATGAAGATATTGCTTTGGATCTTTGGGAAGGAGATCTCGAACATATAAACTTCTATGTAGTAGAGGAAGAAGATGAAATAATCGATTACAAGGTACCGGATTTCACTAAGATGGATGTTGACTACGATGCCAAACTTAAAGAGATCCTAACCAGGGAAAATATTGACCTCAGCACCACTATTAAACCCGATCTATCCCCAGAAGAGTTACAGGCTTTAAAGACCCAGATTGCTGAAGCTGAGCGAACTTCGCCAATCCCCGCTGCGATAACAACTTTAATTGGTTTTTTAGATACTGAGAAAGTACATGAGATCATCAATTCTCTTAAGGAGTTGCTGGAACTATGTATCGACAACAGAAATTTCCACGACGCTATCCGGATCGTAAAGAAATTAGATGAGTATCCAGACATTAACCCGATGGCGAAATTTGAGACCGAACCAATAATCGTTAGTTTCAAAGATGTGCTTAATACTGCACAGGAAGATATTTTCAACGAATTCATGTCCTTTATTAACCACTTCTCCAAGAAATCAACACCGCATCTTATTAGATTGATGACCTTTGGTAAACTCAAGGAGCGATTGTGGCAATTACGTAAGGCAGTTGCCTATATCGTACAAGGTGACTCTGCCCCATTTGCAGAATTACTTAAGGATCAGAATATTGACGTGCTCATCAATACCATTGCAACACTGGGTTTGATGAAATCAAAAGAAACGATTAACCTGCTGGAACCCCTAATGAACCACGATAATGCTGCGGTCAGGATAGAAATCATCGGAGTCCTAACGGAAATGGATAAAGCCGGACGTATTGCAATATATCTGGATGACGATGACGAAATAGTGCGTATAAAAGCACTCCAATCCCTTACCTGCCTTAAGTACACGGTCATCTACTATGATCTTCTGAGAAGAATCAAAAGTAAGATTTTTTATGAGATTGACTTTGCTGAACAAAGAGAATACTTTAACTGCCTCGTTGCTAATGGTGGACATGAGGTTATTGCCCAGTTGAGAAAAATGCTTTTTAAATGGGTTTTTTTCAAACGCAAAAGGTACAGCATATTGAGAAAACTTTCTGCTATGGCACTCGCCGAGATTGGTACTCAACATATCCTAGAGATATTGAGACGAGGTGCGAAAAGAAAAAATAAGGACATTAGAAATGCCTGTGAAATGTCTTTGAGGACGAAATGAGTGTTTCTAAATTCGGCGCGGATATCATAGCACTTCTTTACACCTTAGTAAAAGCAGTTAAAGTCTATGATCTAAACAATGATGTTGTTCAAACTGCATCAAAAAAAGCAGTATATAGTATAAAGACATTGCTTAATATTTTTAGCCAGGTACAGCTGGTTCGATATATGGATTACGTATTTTTTAACAAAGAGCGGCTGAGGTTTGAAATCGACGGTTATGCAAGCCTCCAATTCATCCACGATAAGTTGAAGCTATTAGGTATTAAATCACTCAGCTTCCTTCCTGGGATCGATAAGGAGGAGCTAATTATCTTCGCTTCTAATTTCATCGGGGAAAAGAAAATATTCAAAAAGGACTATGCTTCATCAAAATTCAAACACATTACAGTCGAATTCTCGACTGAGCATGATGAAGTCCCTGATTTCTTAAGAGACGGTGAAAGAATAAAGCGGACATATTTCAAGGCATTAAAAGTCACCAAGAATCTCATGCAGAACCTTTGGATGAATCAGCCAGTAGATGTCAAAAGCTCCAGGCGTATTATCTATAACCTTATTGATTCACTGACGCAAGATGAATTTGGTTTGCTAGCGCTTACTGCGATTAAAAACCTCGACGATTATACATATAACCACTCGCTTAATGTAGGCATACTCTCTCTTGCCTTGGGTCAGCGGATAGGTTTGAGCAAAAAGAGTCTTGCTAAACTCGGCTCAGCCGGTATCTTGCATGATATAGGAAAGGTGGCGCTCCCCAAAGAACTCATATACAAATCAGAGCGATTGACTAATGAGGAATGGGATCTCTTGAAAAAACATTCTGATTACGGCGTCAAAGAGATTCTGAAAGCTCGCGGTCTGGATGAGACCGGTTTGATTTCCATGACCATTGCATACCAACACCATTGGAATTATAATGGCACTGGTTATCCCGTCCATAAAAAGGATGAAACTCCTGTCCTTTTTTCACGTATTGTCCGTATCTGTGATTCATATGATGCAATGACAACACCAAGGATTTACCAAGTGGTACCCTACCTACCCCATTACGCATTGCGCGTTATGTGGAAATTAAGGAACGTTTGGTTTGATCCCCTGTTGACTAAAATCTTCATCCAATTACTTGGTTTATATCCAATAGGCAGTTGTCTTGAACTTGATAACGGTGAAATAGCTTTGGTTATCAGAGAGAATCAAGGATATCCTGATCGACCAATTGTCAAAATCATCCTTGATAGAAATGAGAAAAAAATTGACGGCAAGATCATTGATCTGTCAATGAACGGGGGCACAAAGATAGTCAAACCAATCTATGCTCAGAAATATGGCATAAATCCAGCAGCGTATTTTATGTAAATGATAGGATGAAGTTAGGAAGATACGCAAAGAATGAAGTTTAGAAGTTACGAAGTTATGAGGCTTAGAAAAAGATTGAAGATAAGAAGTTAGGGAAAGGCGAAGAGAAGGTTACAGATCGAATGACAAATTCCAAAATCTCCCGAAAATATCCGAAATGAAATTAGAACCAGATTTTCGAGGATACTCGAAAAATTTGCAAATCAAAGATTTTGTATTTTTCGGTACAAATGACAAATCAATGCCAAAGCCCAAATGACAAAGTCCAAAATTTGACATTAGACATTGAGGCTTTCCCGTTTTAATCACGTGGATTCTCGTTCCCATGGAACGGAACAATTGACCTTTGATATTTGACATTTGAAATTCTTCGTTCTATCATTTCCATGAAGCCGTCTAATCTTGACTTATTTGTGATTTCCATATATAATATAGTGTGAGGAGATTAGCATTAGGTAATCCCAATACAATAGTAAAAGAACTTAAGCAAATCGGTGTTGACGAAGAGGCTTATCCAATATTTGTAAACAAGGCACAATACTCAGTTTATAAATTCGACAGCCTTTCGTGTGCGCAGGCAAATGTTCTTAAACAAACAGCGCTCATTTGCGGGGCTGACCTTGCTATCCCCAGAAGTGCCTATGCTGGTGGTCACGGAAAAATTATTTCAGCCATCCTTTTTGCCAACCGTAGAGAGCTGCAAAGAATACAACAACGGCTTGAAGAACAACCATGGATTAAACCAATAACCAAGGCATTAGAGGAAATCCTTACCCAGAAGACCAGACCGAATCTGGTGCTCGGTCGTAGAAAGATTGTTTTCGATCATACCTATATCATGGGTGCAATAAACATCACTCATGATTCCTTTTACAAAGGAAGCCGTTACACTACCACGGACGTACTTAGAAAAGCTGTGAAACAAATGGAGAAAGATGGTGCCGATTTCATAGATATTGGCGCTGAGTCTTCTCGACCAGGAGCTGAACCACTGACTAAGAAAGAAGAGATCGACCGCTTAAAACTTTTTTTTCCTACTGTCGCCAGGGCCACAAGACTTCCCATCTCTATTGATACTTACAAGGCTGATGTTGCTGCCTATGCTATTGATCAAGGTGCAAAAATCGTCAATGACATCTCCGGCCTGTCCTTCGACAAGAAAATGGTGAAGGTCGTTGCAAGGAATCGCGCTGTTCTAATAATGATGCATATCAAGGGAACACCTAAGAATATGCAGGTCAAACCCCGCTATAATGATTTAATGGGTGAAATCCACGACTATTTTAAACAGCGAATTGACCTCGCGCTTCAACACGGAATCGACAAGAAACGCATGATAATTGACCCTGGCTTGGGGTTCGGTAAGAGGCTCGAGCATAATTATGAAATAGCGAATCGGCTGAGTGAGTTTACTGACTTCAATCTACCGATTCTTGTTGGTCATTCAAGAAAGTCCTTTATCGGTAAGCCGTTTGATATCCCTCCGGAACAAAGACTTGAAGGTACGCTCGGCTTCGCCACCATTTTAATAAGGAATGGCGCTAATATTCTTAGAGTTCACGATGTTTTACCGGCAAAGAAAGTTGCCATGCTCATCGATAAGGTGAAACAATGAGACTGTTTGGCTTTCTCACCGTCCGTGCTTTTGACATTGTAGACATTGTGCTTGTCGCCTTGCTTTTGTATGAATTCTTCAAATTTGTTAAAGGTACCAAGGCAACGCCTATATTAGTAGGCCTTGCGTTTTTCTTCATCGTTTCATTTATCGCACGTTGGCTTGATCTGATGGCATTTTCCTGGATAATGCGATCCATATTAGCAGTTTGGGTTGTTGCGTTCGTTATCGTCTTTCAACCGGAAATCCGAAACGTCTTAGCACGCATCGGGAAACAACGTTCCATTAAATTCTTCCTAAAGGTTGAAGAGTCACCTGTTATTGATGAAATTGTGGATGCCATCAGGAAAATGTCTGAGGACAAAGTTGGTGCTCTTATTTTGATAGAAAAAAGCATCGGTTTAAAAGATATCATTGAAACTGGTGTGAAAGTGGATGCACAGGTTAATTCTTCACTGTTGAGAACAATTTTTTTTCCGGATACGCCGCTCCACGATGGAGCCTGTGTTATCCAGGGTGATACATTAGTTGCCGCAAGTTGTGTATTACCGCTCAGCGAAAACCCAAGTCTCAGCGGTCAGTACGGATTGCGACACCGCGCTGCTTTAGGTATATCTGAACAGAGTGACGCAATTTGCCTGGTTGTATCTGAAGAAACTGGTAAGATATCATTTGCTTACAAAGGTAAACTGGTGACAAAAGTGGAGATAGCTATTTTGAAACGTTCGCTCGAGACAATTCTTCTGAAAGTATAAGCAACTGTGAATCTCGATTCTACTTGTGTAGAACAAGCTATTAGGTGATTCATGGTTGTTGGGTTGGAATTTACCACGGAGGTTCTATGAAAACTGTTCACATTATCATTATAATAGTCGTAGCGGTCGCCATAGTAATCGGTTTGGCCATCGGCTTTGGTATGAAGGGTATGGGCTATGGTGGTAATATTGGCGTTGTTGAAATAAAGAATGTAATAACCTCTTCTAAATATATTGTGGAAAACCTCAAGACTTTCGGCGAAGATCCTTCGATCAAGGCGGTTCTCATCCGTGTTGATTCACCAGGCGGAGGTGTTGCGGCATCACAAGAGATTTATGAGCAGGTAAAAAGGGTAAGGACTAAGAAAAAGGTGGTGGTATCAATGGGTGCAGTAGCTGCTTCAGGCGGTTATTACGTTGCCCTACCGGCTGATATAATCGTCGCTAATCCTGGAACAATAACCGGTTCGATCGGCGTTATTATGGAATTCCCGGTATTTAAAGAGCTACTCGATAAACTCGGTATTGAGTTTGAGGTAATAAAATCAAAAGAGCATAAAGACATCGGCTCACCATACAGAAAGATGAGCAAAAAGGAAAAGGGACTATTACATGAGATTGTAATAGATGTTTACGAACAATTTGTCGATGCAATTGTACAAACACGCGACCTCCCTAAAGACAGTGTTCTCAAATTCGCAGACGGTAGAATCCTCACCGGTCGTCAGGCTAAAGAAGCTGGCTTAATAGATACACTTGGGTCTTTTGAGGATGCCGTAGAAATCGTCGGTGGTTTAGTGGGTATTGAAAAACCTATGCTCGTTTACCCACTGAGACGCATGAGCTTTATCGACTTCTTCACTGAACCAGTGGAGCGTTTGCTCATGCCCAAACTGAGTTTCTTGTGGCGGTAAGGCAACGATACTCGTTCATCAACTACGCGATAGTCCTATCCATTTTACTCTTCGGTTGCACCAAAAAAAAATCACCCAGTAGATTCGTTGAGTATATACAAGCAGAAAAAGCATTAATAGGCAGGATAGGTCAAGAACAGGGAATAGAAGATTCAGTTAAGGCTTTGAGGAAGAAGTATGGTTTAGACCTTAAACAAGTATTCGCTGAGTTAGTTGATGAGCCAGAAGTATGGCTGGATCTCCTGCAAGATCTCAAAGATGGGAAGTAAGGTTTTTGGCGTTGTTGAAGGTTTTTATCGCAAACCCTATACTTTCCGTGAACGTCTTGATCTAATAGAATTCCTTTCTGCAGTTGGTCTTAATACATATGTATACGGACCAAAGAAGGATGTCTACCATCGAAAAAAGTGGTTTTGCCTGTATCCTGCGAGGAGAATGAAAGAATTCAAAGAACTGAATGCGCTCAGTGCTGTTCGTGAGGTGAACTTCAACTACGCCCTCTCCCCCATGTCAGACCCGAGAGCGAAAAGAATTATAACGAAAATTCATTCAATGGTTGAAATCGGTATATCCCAGTTTAGCCTTTTCTATGATGATATCAAAGTGACACTTGATAAAGGAACTGCAGAAAGACAGGCGGCTACTGCTAATGAGTTGCTGGATTTTCTAAAGAAGAAGATTCCCAGACCAATGCTGTTCTTCTGCCCCACTCAATATCGTGGCTTCAAGAAAACAGAATATTTAGATACACTCATAAAAGAACTGAATAAATCCGTAAAGATATTATGGACCGGTCCTAAGGTCATCTCCAAGAGAATTAACCTGGGTCATCTAAATAAAATAAACGAACTACTGAAAAGACCGCCGTTGATATGGGATAACATTTTTGCTAATGATTATTTACCGGGGATTATTTTGAGATACCCTTATCGCTACCGCGTTCCTCAAATAGTCAAAAAGACTCATGGTATTCTTATCAACCCTATGAATCAGTATAGAGCATCGAAACCCCTCATTTACACAGTGGCAGAATTTATAAAAGCGCCGTTTGAGTATATCCCGAGGAAAGCCTGGAAACAAGCCATGCATTATATAAATTAGTATTTCCCAGTAATGTCTTGATTTCCATATACTCTTGTATATAATAGCCAGAAGGAGGAATTATGACACTCATGCTCTTTTTTATCATTGCAACAAACCCTTTTTATGAGGCGAATTTTAGTTCACTGCCAATGCGTTCACTCAGTATTTTCTCGAACCCGGCTGGGTTAGGCATAAACAGAGGTGCTGAAATCTTCGGTACTTATTATCCAGATCCGGACATCATAATGACCGGTGTTTCATTATCCAACCTTGGACTTGGCATGAATAAGAATTTAGATGGTGCTACATATTATGAACTAGGTCTAGGATATAAATTACCTGGGGCTTTTTCTCTGGGATACGCATTCCAATTCGGTGACCAATCAGAGCACATCGTTGGTGTGGAAGCTCGGGTATCCCGGAAACTTACTTTGGGTTACAAGACAACAACCGGCGAAAAATATCATATGTTTGGCGGTATTAGTCTCAGGCCATTTGAGGAATATCTTACACTGAGTTGTGATCTTGAATACGAGGGGATCGACAGTATATTCACTTATTACTGGGGTGCTATGCTTATGCCGACGAACGGTATGAAACTATATTTTCGTGCCGACGAAGATCTTGATTGGCATGCTGGTCTCGAACTCTCTTTTGGGAAAATCATGGTAGCGGGTTCATATTGCCAGGAAGAAAAGAAACTAAGCGGCGGCATATTGTTATCCGCACAGTCTTATGAGACATTCATGCCAAAGAAAAAGAAGATCACGACCCTCACTCTGACTGGTGATTACCCGGAAGTCAGGAGAAAATCCTTTTTTGGCATTCCGTTGAAGGCTGAACAAGGTTACACAAAACTACTCAATAATATAGAGTCCATATGTGATAGGAATGATATTCGAGTCGTCGTCGTAAAGATAAAAAACAGCAAACTTGGTGCTGCTCAGATTGAAGAATTAGGAAAGGCTTTGTCCAGGTTAAGTGAATCCGGTAAAAAAATAGTATTCTTTGCAGATAACTATCCCAGTACTCTAACTTATGGTTTGGCTTGTGTTGGTGATGAAATCCTTTTATCGCCTTTGGGCAGCATTAAAATTCCGGGGTTAGCATTGAGAAAACCTTATATCAAAGGTACTCTGGAAAAATTGGGGATTGAGATCGATGTAAGCCATGTCGGCAAATATAAATCAGCCATTGAAATACTTGAAAGGACAAGTATGTCAGAAGCAGATCGAGAACAGATAACCAGACTACTCGATGACCTCTATTACCCCATGATAGATAGGATATCCAAAGGACGGGGTAAGCCAGTAGATGAAATAGAAGAACTTATCAATCGTGCTGGCTATTTTAACAGTGATGAAGCGCTTAAATACGGCTTGGTGGACTCAGTGTTGTATGAATTCGAGCTCAATGATTATTTGCATAATAAATATGGCAAAATGGTGATAACTGATTTCTCTAACATTATTGGCGAAGAAATAGTCGTTGAAGCGTGGCGCAATGATAAACCGAAAATAGCATTAGTTATTGCCGAAGGTTCAATTGTGCCTGGGCAGGGAAAACCGGATCTTTTTCAGACGAGTTTAATAGGTGGTGAAAAATATGCCGAGATATTCACTCAGATAGCCAAAGATGACAAGATCAAAGCCGTGCTCTTTAGAATTAATTCTGGGGGTGGTGATGCATTTGCTTCTGAGAAAATAGCTTATGCGGTAAAACAGTGTACTGAGGTCAAACCAGTAATCGTATCAATGGGTGATGTTGCCGGTTCAGGAGGTTATTATATAGCGTGCTTTGCCAATAAAATTTACGCAAATTCAAATACGATAACTGGATCGATCGGAGTCATTGGCGTAAGTCTTATTACCAAAGGGTTTTATGAGAAACTTGGTATCACGTGGGATTATGTTAAAAAGGGTGAACACAGTGATGCTTATTGGGGTTTGCGACATAATACTGAAGACGAGATGGAACTATATGATAACGAAGTCAGATGGTATTATGATAAATTCACAAAGCGGGTTGCTGAAGGAAGAAAACTCACTCAAGAGAAAGTTGATTCTTTAGGTCAAGGTAGGATCTATTCAGGTATACATGCCAGTGAAGTCGGCTTGGTTGATGAAACTGGCGATTTCCTCGATGCTCTTAGAGCAGCGAAAGTGTTATCGGGCATAAAAGGAGATGTAGAAATCGTCGTCTACCCTGGCGAAGAAGGTCTTTCCCTTTTTAACAAAGCGAGTGTTCTTAGTGGCATTCTGTATAAAATGCCTGGATATGAAGTAAAATGAGCTCGTTTACAGCTTATTCTATTTGACAATAACAGTTTTTAGACAACCATATCTAATATTTTCAGGTTTTAAAAAATAGACGCCGCACGGTAAATTGATTGTAGTTCTTGGTTTTATTACCTTCATTATAATTTGCCCAAGGGGATTGTAGACAATAATTGGATAAGCATCGAATTCCTTGATCAGCGAGGCAAAGAAAACACCAGCACGAATCGGATTTGTCATAGTTGGCAGATTGAGCCGCGCTCCCTCGTTCTCATGTGCGCTTGCTGGAAGATTGGGTTCACCTGGTGTCAGTTCTGTATAATCATAAAAATCATCGCAATTGTTATCAGTGTCATATCCATCTGGGTATCGACCAAGAGAATGACTCTGTTGCACATCTGAAGCTGGCAGCCATTCGCCCGTAAAGAACCAGCCGTTGAGTGCGCCATAACCAAGAGCATCAATCACTATGTTATTCAACCTTAGCTCAACATTGTCAGGGCCATTTTGCATATTTGCATTACCGGTGACAAGATCATAATTAACCACTCCAGAATCTTGGGCAATAACGAAGAACCCATTGTTTGGTATAGAGTTATCCATCAAATCAATAGACGCGTAAACATTTCCATTGAAGCCGTTCACACCGACTAGCATGTAGTCATCAAGACTGGAATTTCCCGGACCGTAGAGCTCGACAAAACAAGCTGAGTCACTGCCTGATGTTTCATAGAGGATTTCATTTATGTATATTCCAGCTTCGCCTACGTAGTACGCGTGGGTATCAGATACAGTAGTAAGACCGTCGTTGTCGATAAATTCAAGATAGTAGAAAACAGTATCCGCTATCGCTTGTCCTGGTATATGGAACATAAACGTATCATTGCTGGCGCTTATGTGAGTTGTTTTTGTCGGATTATTAAGATCATTGATCCCATAAAAGAGTGTATCAGCAACAATAACACCATCGTCGACAACCTTAGCATAAACATCAACTGAAATACCAGAACCAGGGTTTATCGGCATGTGCCATACTCGGTTGATCACAGGTGGTTGAGTCGCCGGTATTGTAAAAGACACATCATCTATGCAGAATATCGCATCACCATCCCAGTTTGCTGCAACATCATAGGCTCTTATTATTGCGAACGCCGAATCTGTACCGCTCGGGGATGTGGCAGTAAAAGACATCTCCTGCCAGGTGGTTGAGTTAACTGAATAATCACTGGACCAGTTAGAACCCGATGGGTACCAGTCGATGCCATGTCGTACCCTTCCTGCAGAATCGTTATCATAAACCCAAAAGGCAAAAGTGTATTGCGTGTTTTCCTGGACCGCGAACCTTCCTTGATACAAATCAGCCGATGTTTGTGTTTGTGTTATAAGACTGTCACGGGCACTGAAATTTCCCGTATGAACAATTATATCTTCTTGATAGATGAAAATCGAATCATCCTTTTCCCAATGTTCAGGCATGCTTCCTGACCAAGTTTCAAAACCAGGATTCTGTATGAGATTCTGTGCAGATACCATCAAGATGAGTGAAAATACTACACTTGCGAATTTCTTCATAATGTTTCTTTCCCTCCTTCTAATACATTTTTAAATATATACTAGTTAATTACAGGTATTTACGTATTGCCATTAGTCTCTGCTTGGAAATCAATTTTCCAAACGAGAGGACCTGGATTGCACCATCATCATGCGGGATAACACCTTGGAGATACCTTTCTGGTTCAACAAATTCTGGATAGGACTGAAGCTCCTGTGCGGTAATTATTCCAAGTACTTTATCTACTTTAACGCCAATTTTTGTCTTATTCCGATCCGAGATAATGACTTCAAAGCGCTCAACTGGATCGATTCCAAAAAACTCGTGTAAATCAAAAACTGGCACCGTCTCTTTGTGAAGTTTAATAAAACCAATGAAATATTTTGCAATCTTTCCGCTTCTTGTGATTCTCTTGGGTCGAACAATTTCACCAACTTCCTCAACCGGTGCTGCAAGTTTGATATTGCCTATATCGAATCTCAAAAAATAATTCATTTTTTTATTGTGGCAAGAAGTTCCTCTAGTTTGCGTGCAAAAGAAGACAATACTTGTGCGGTAGAAGTGAATTCTTCCATTGAAGCTGTCTGCTCCTGCACAGATGCTGATACTTCCTCAGTTGATGCGGCAGTTTCCGCAGCCACCTGTGAGATCTGCTCAACTTGACCGACCAAATCCTTTGTATTATTTGCTTGATTAGTTGCTGCCTGGTTAATCCTTGATATCATATCGGTTATCAAATCAACGGCTTTGACAATACCGGTGAACTGCGCTTCTGTGTCAGCGGCGAGTCTATTAGACTCACTTATCTTCTCACGCTCTAAGTTGAGCAAGGAACTGAGTTCCTGGATTGTTTTATCTATTTCAGCTAACAAATTTTCAACGACTCCTGAAGAATGCTGCGTTTCATTTGCCAGTACTCTAATTTCATCGGCGATGACTGCAAACCCTCTACCCTGTTCACCCACACGGGCTGCTTCGATCGCAGCGTTGAGCGCAAGAAGGTCGGTCTGCTCAGTTATTCCAGCAATGATATCAAGTATTTTTTTAATCTCAGTCGCTTGATCCCACAATTCACTCATTTTCTCGGTAGTGAATTTCGTCTGTTCAAAAATCTCTTTGGATATCTTCGCTTCCTTTTGCGCCAATGACATACCATGCCTAGCCGACGTGTTTGTTCTCCTCGAGGATACTGAAGCCATCTTCACCTGGGAAGATATCGATGCAGTTAAGTTGCTGAGTTGCTCAATCGAATGTGCTATGGAGGAGATGGAAGATGATTGTTCTTGAGCTCCTTTGCTTATTTGCTGAATAGTAGAGGAAACTTCTTCGAGTGAGGCATTCATCTGTTCTGAAACTGAAGAAAGATCCTCTGAAGTCGTTTTTATTTCGTTGCCCATATTCTTCAAACCAACAAGGAAATTCCTGATCTTATTTAGAAAATTGTCGATAATAGCTGTGATCTTCCCGATTATTGTGATCCTAATCGAAGGCAGTTTTTCGATATGTTGCCAATCCTGTATTGCATCGGAAATAATTTTAGTAGATCTCTTTATCGGTATCGTCAAGGCGCAACCAACAAGTATTGAGATCCCCAATATGATGAGAGCCAGAGTTATTGCATTGTTGATTGTGAATGGGATATACAGCAACACTGGATACGAAGAGCATGAAAAAAATGTCATGCTTACTTCAATGAAGTGATTGAAGCCTAACGCTTCCAGTCCTCCGGGGAGGAAAAGATGGACGAGGTGATAATGTACCGTAGCAACAAGGACGCCAGAAATCACACCAGCAACAATCAACCACAAAATGGCAAGCATTTCATAGCCAAGCACTATCCCGGACAATGCACCAGCGATTACCGTACCCACAATGTAAAAGAAACTGTATTTCATTAAAGAAGGACTTTTATCGAAAAACATATTATATAGTAGAAGCGGCAAAGTCAAAAGTAAGAAAACATACCAGGTCTGGTTCCAATAGCCGATTCTGCTCACAAACAGGAGAAAGAATAGCACCTGTAAAATAAAACCAGTGATTGAAATCGGAACACTATATTTCTTCATTCTCTTGCCTCCATTGAATGAGTACTTCAATCATCTCCTTGGGCTTTAATATCCCGACAAAAGTTTGGTCAGTCCAAAAAATACCCTCCAGGAACTTAACCTCTTCTTTTGTAAAAGAATCGGGTAACGGACACAATCTACCTTGTCCAGCGGCAATAATGGCGACATCTGAATCAGCCAGAAAACCCATTGTTCTAGTGCCAACTTTAGTTATCAAACAAGGTCTTACTTCGGTTTCGATTTTTTCCCCTTTTAGCAAAGTTTGCAAATCAATGACCGCGATTGATGCACCACGCAATTTTACCACTCCTGAGAACATTTCTGGAAGATGTGGTACTGATACGATCTTGAATGTATGGAGGATTTCTGTGATGTAATCAAGATCAATCGCGAATTTCTCTTTGCCAACGGCAAAAACTGCAAAACTGTGTTCTTCGGATCTGTTTTTTTCAACCGGAGCCTTGGTAGATTTGTACTTCTTTGGTTTCTGAATCTTCTTCGTGCTTTGTTGTTTGCGTGCATTAGATTTACGGCTCATACTCAATTCTCTTCAAAATTCTTGATTTGTCAAGGTCATATACTTCAGAATACGGTTATACATATTGGTTTCTTAATGCTGTGAAAGATTCTATCTATAGTGTCAATGAACCTTGCACTAGATATCTCGGCGATGCCATAATTGTAGAGCGAACTAAAATCTACAACACCCATCAGGAGTGAAGAGAAATCTGCGATATCGAGTCGAATTTCAACATCATATTTCTTCGATGATATGGATATCGCCTTGCCTTTTTCTAGTTGAAGATAAACATTTTGCTTGTTTTGATTGAGTAAATTATCAGCGACTGAGATTTTTAGTCGACAGGTTTGACCACCGAAATCATGGTTTTTTAGAATATTGAAAATATGTGGTATATTAATGACACGGTACATAATGCCGACTCCCTGAATATTCGTTTCGTGGGCTAAGGGTCTAAACATATTGTTTGAACCATTTCTCGGATCAAGCGGCATGAAGTGGAAGAAATCATCTTGGGTTCCATAGATTATACGATCAATTCCCTCTCAAACATGCCGTGTCGATTCATAAAGAATCTATTATAGCAAGCATTCAAAGACTGCTTGTCAGATCTTTTCATAAATGTGATGTGAATTTTTTTGGAACTTCTTCTGGGTAGATCAGCTGGTTTGATACTATATTCACTTACCTTGGTGCCATAACCAAAGCCCATTTTTTTATAAAAGTCAGGACGGAATGGGTATAAAGCAGTCATGCAAGCACCTTTTTCAAGATAGTACTTAAGAAAAAAATCGACCATTTCCATGCACACCTTCTCTTTTTTGTGCAATAGATCAACGCCGATCAAACCAACACCACCAACCTGGATAAAATTCGTAAATAGGTTCATTCTGAAATCAGTCAAACGCATTACGCCAACAAGCTTGTTTTTCTTATACGAACCGTAATGATGCACAGTCCTTTCTCGATTAAGCCGTAATATACTTTTTTTAAGACGCTGCTTATCCAACCCTCGAGACTGATGAAATCCTGGATAGGCATTAGTAACAATATCGACAAATGCATCATAGTCTTTTATCGGGATCTTTTTTATTCCGGGTTTTGTCTTCATTTAAACCTTTTATCTGCTTTCATCTTTTTTACTTTATGCACCCTACCACGGAGCCAACCAATCTTGGTTGTTTTTTGGAAATCAAATTCCGGTACATATGGTTTTATATCAAGGAGCGGTGTACCATCAACTGCATCGATATCTTCGATGTATAGTATAGTTCGCCTAATTTTTTTGAGCTTTACAATCGATACACCTATCGGGTTTGGTCGTTTTGGTGCCCGGGTGGCAAAAAGACCACGTTCAGTATTATCAAGAAACGGTTTTACCCTTAATTTATACCCTTGCGATAAATGGAAGTAATATATCAAAATTATGTGCGAAAAGCCTTCAAGGTCTTTTAAACCATCAACATATTCAGGCGCAATTTTTACATATCCGGCGATGCCCTTGGCAGCGGTTGGCTGTATGGCTGCACCTGCTATGTTCTTAACTGGTGAATGGATTATACCGATTGGCGTCAGAACATAGTCCTTCATTTAATGTCAATCTCCTTTTTCACGGTTATTTGCTGCTTACTTGATGATATAGAAAAGTCGACCTTTGTCAATGACATAAAGAGCGTAAGGAGTAGAGAAATGGCACTGTGTGCGGGATTGGTTGCTTCGCAACGGTTATGGTTCACTGACGTGAACGGTTATGGCTCTTGCGAGCGGGAAAAGAACGTAAAACGTAGAGAGTAGAGAAAAATGGCACTGCGTGCGGTAAAGGTGCTTTCAGCACGGTAATGGGTCCTTCGGACGGTTATGAGTTCTCCGAACGGGAACAAACAGAAACGGACTATGCGAGTATCAGAGAATATCGTATTCGTAAGTCGTGCATCATACTTGCAAAAAAACGATAATAACGGAACTAACGGACGAAACGCTCTAAACGTCTTTCAATTACTCAGTTACTCAATTACTTAGTTACTGCTTTACTAACTGCTTTACTCAGGGTGAAGGTTTCCTGGTTTCTGCTGCCATATATTGACATTCTTAGGTTTATGGATAAGCTTAACTGAAAGAGATCTCTGGATTTATTCAGAAATCTTAAAAAGGAGATGTCATGAAGATAAAACCTCTGTTTTTGCTGTTATTTTTCATTACCCAGCACTTGTTTGCTCTAGACCTGGATGAAATAATAGATAAGACTGCTGAGAAATACAATGATCTCAATAGCTTCTATGCGGAATTCACACAAGTTTTGTGTGATGAATTATCAGGAACATGCCAGTTATTTGAGGGTAAGATATATTTCAAAAGACCCAATTTCTTCAGAATGGAGATCGGTGACCCGGCACAAATCTATGTTGGGGACAGTTCTTCACTCTGGATATATATGCCAGATAAAAAACGAGCGATCAGACAAAGCCTTGGTGAGATCCCGGTTCAGATAAATCCGGATATTTTCCTGAAGGACTATGGCAAGAAGTTCAATATTGAACTCATATCCGAAGAAGAAAAGATAGTTCGAATAGCCCTCCTCCCTAAAGATGATACCGATATATATACTAAAGTTATCATTGAAATTCACAAAAAAAGACATGAGATACAGTCAATTTCCATACAGGATCAAACAGGGCAGGAGAGTAAGTTTAGCTTTGACAAAATTGAAATAAACAAAAAGTTGTCAAAGAGTCTTTTTGAATTCAAACCACCGCAAGGGACTAAGGTTGATGAATTCTGAGTTGTTTATGGATAAAAAATGCTTTGCGTGTGGTCCAGATAACGCAAATGGTCTTAAACTGAACATCAAAGAATATGATGGCGGTGTGGAAGCGCTCATCGAGCTTCCCTTATGGACTCAAGGTTATCATAATGCTGTCCACGGTGGCATTATTTGCACAATCCTTGACGAAATGACGGTCTGGGCTGCGTACCTAAAGGAAAACCTGAAATGCGTAACCGGCGAATTGAATGTACGCATACGGACCTCAATGCAGGTTAATGAAAAATACAAGGCACGCGCCAAAGTAGTGCGCGTGAAGCACCAACTGGTCATCGTCAATGCAGAGATTATAGATAAGAACAATAGCTTGGTCGCTCAGGCTCAGGCTAAGCTAATAAAGATCAGCCAAGCTGATGCATAATTAATGAAGGTTAACCTCATCTCTCTTGGTTGTCCTAAGAACCTGGTGGACTCAGAAAAAATCCTTGGCTCGCTTGGTGCAGCCGGCGTGGAGATCTGCGCAATGCCAGAGGATAGTGATATTATAATCATCAACACTTGCGCATTCATTGAACCTGCTATTGTTGAAACTGAAAAAGAAATTAAAAAGGCTCTAGCTTTTGCCAGCAACAAAAGAGTCTATGTTCATGGTTGTGGAGTTAATCGCTATGCTAAGCGCCTAAAAGATGCCTTTCCAGAAATCGCTGGATTTTCCACCCTTGAACAAACCAAAAAACTTCTGTGTTCCATACAAACAGATAGCCGTGTTTCCCAAACACGTTTGTTAACTACTCAAGGCTATGCATATCTGAAAATTGCTGATGGCTGCTCTAATTTTTGCTCATATTGCACTATCCCGATGATAAAAGGCGCTTACAAGAGCGTTGATATAGACAGCCTGCTAAGGGAATCAACAGAACTTGCAGAACTCGGCGTCAAAGAGCTTATTCTTATTGCGCAGGACACAACTGCTTATGGCATGGATCTGTACGATAAACCAATGCTTGTTGAGTTAATAAGAGGAATTTCCAATTTGCCCGGCATTAACTGGATAAGGATAATGTATGCACACCCTAATAGCCTTTCTGACGAAATGATCAATGAAATCAGAACAAATAAAAAGGTATGCAAGTACATTGATCTACCAATACAGCACATCAGTGACCGAATACTAAAATTAATGAATCGGGGTATGACAAAACGGCAAATTCGCGATCAATTTCGAAAATTGAAGCAAATTAAAGGTATTTCTCTAAGAACTACAGTTATTGCTGGTTTTCCTGGCGAAACAGACATTGAATTCAAGGAGCTGGTGAACTTTATTGAGGATATTAATATTGACTGGCTCGGAGTTTTTTCTTTTTACCGTGAAACCGGAACTCAAGCCGCTGAATTTGACCAATTACCAGAACATGTAATCGAAGAGAGATATCAGGAGTTACTAAAACTTCAACAAAAGATCATTCAAATAACGAATAGAAAAAAGATCGGTGAGACTCACAAAACTTTGATCCATCATAAGAATACGCAGTATAAAGGCCATACTCAATATACCTGTCCTGAAATAGACAGTAATGTGTTGATCAACACAGATGACCTTATGCTCGGGGAATTCTGTAATGCCCGGTTTACCAGTCTTAATGGATGCGATATCAATGCCGAGGTTGTGAGATGAAATTATTGAGATTCATGTTTTTATTTTTACTTAGCTATCCCCTATTTGGTATAGAAGTACCTTTGGAGTTTCATGGTCGCGGGTTTCTTGGTAAATATCTAAATAGTGACACAACACGCTATAATATGGATGCATCAGTTGAGTTATACTGTACGATCCTCAGACATGGAAAATTCTCATTTTTCACTAATTACCGTGATGACCTTGATATGGCTGAGCAGACTGGTGGTGTCTCACTCGACCCGAGGTATGCACATTATTATATCGTTGGCGGATTTGATATGGTATCAACCAGATTCATGATCGCGACATATTTCATGCACGATTGTATACATGATATTGACTATGAAGTCGAAGGTACACCGGTCTTCAATAGATTCAGGATGCAGATCGCTGACCCGGATTTCCATAAGACCCGACGCTTATTGAGCCTGAAGAAATTCTTATGGTCAATAGTGCTTGGTACATACCCGCATTGGAAATACCATGGCTGGGATATCAATGCTGGTGCCGACTATAAATATGACTTTGTTGTGGAATCAGTTTTTATCCCATGGGACAAAGGTAATTTTGGAATTGAGCTAAACCCCAGGTTTCACATAACAAGGGGTGATTCACTCGATTATCATCAACATCTCCTTAGATTCCGCGGTTTTTATCGGAATAACGGTAAGAGGGGCGGTTTGGAATTGACCTATAATATTTGGAACAATGACATAATAAAGAACCCGGATAAATTATGGCTATTGTCAGTATTTGCCGAATTTTAAGTACCTTATTACTGCTGACCAATTCAGAATCTGCATATGAACTCTTCAGCATTGGTAATAATCTGGAATTAGAAGGAAACATTACTGAAGCGGTCAAATATTATGAAAGGGTTTTGGAAATAGCTCCAGAGACCCCTGAGATTTATACAACATTAGCAAATGCATTGTTTAAAATCAGGCGATTTAATAAGGGTATTGCTATTGCAAAAAAAGGACTCTCACTTTTTCCTGAAGAACTGACCATTTATAATGCTCTCGCAATTGGGAATATTGGAAAGGGTGACCTGCGTATGGCGATCAAGTACTATGACCAAGCCTTGGGTTTGGCACCCGACAATATTGATATTTACAATAGCCTGTCAACTCTCTATGAAGGTATACAGGATTTCAAAACAGCAACAGAGATATTGCTCATCATCCCAGATTCCCTGAAAACGCCAGCAACCTTTGTAAGACTCGGGACAATTGCCGGTCGGACGAATAATCACACCACGGCGATTGAATATTATAGACAGGGTTATACCCTGGACACAACTAATACCACTGCCCTCATTGGCATTGGCACAGGTTTTGACCTACTCAATGTAAAAGACTCAGCCATTTATTACTATAAGAAAACGCTAAAAGAAGATTCTCTCCTTCTAACCGTCGGCAAACGACTAATCGACCTTTACTCTGATATTGATCAATATGAGGCTCTAATACAAATGGCACTTACCGTACTCAAACTCGATCATTTTGATGGTCATGTTCGAAGAAGCCTCGGCTATGCATTCTATAAAATAGGTGAACTCGATCTAGCATTAGATGAATTCCTCATTGCCTCGCGTCTTGACCCGCTGGATACATATTCAAGGTTTTATGTGGGAAAGATCCACCTTGATAAAGGCAATTACAAAATAGCACTGGAGGAAATCACCCAAGCGCTTGATATTAATCCTGATTTTATTGAATTATGGGTATACCTCGGGTTTATTGCTATTGATCTTAATGACTTCGAGACTGCTGAATATGCCTTTACTGAAGCCGGGTATCACGGTGCAGACCTGACTCAGGTATATTACCTCTTGGGCGTCACTGCAGAGATGCAAGGGCAAACCACGCAAGCTTATTTCCAATATCACAAAGCTCTTGGAATAAACCCGCATAACCTCTCAACCCTGGAAGCACTGGCAAATCTTTGTGAGCGATTAGACAAGAAAGGAGAGTCGTTTAACATATTTCAGAAAATCATAGAAATAGATACAACCAATGCCACGGCACTGAATTATGTCGGTTATACGTTTGCCCAGAAGAATGAGCGTCTTGAATATGCACTCGAGCTGATAGACCGGGCATTATTGCTTGATCCTAATAATGGCTATTTTCTTGACTCACGCGGCTGGGTATTCTATCAAATGGGCGAGTATGAAAAAGCACTCGAGGATCTGAAACGTGCTACGGATATCGTTGAGGACGCGGTAATCCTTGAACACTTAGGTGATGTGTTTATGAAACTCGGGGAGCCTGGTAAAGCACGTGAAGTATATAAAAAAGCCCTTGAGTTTGACTCTGATAACAAAAACCTAAAAAATAAAATTCTGTCTTTCCAGTAACAGCCTGTTATTTTAGAAAAACGATTTTTTGAGAAAGCGTATACATATTATGTTTTAGCTGGCAAAAATACATCCCGGCTGATACAATCCGACCTTGGTTATCCGTACCATCCCAATACACAGATTTCACAGATTTATCTTGATTACACTGATTTATGGAAAAAATACGCACAAGACGACCAGTGATATCAAATATTTCTATACTGCATTTTGTACCTGATATCTCCTTACCAAGTGAAAACTCTATTTTGGTTCTTCGTCTGCAGGGATTCGGGAAAATATTCAAATCAAACTGAGTAAGAACTTTGCTCTGTTGATTCTCTTTAATACCAACAAAGGGATAGAATGTACCGCAGATGCGCATAACATGAGCAGGATGTGCATTGATCGAATCGGTCCAACCAGAATAGGTAATCAAAATCTGATCATTATTTCCACGTGCGATACGTGGTTCAAATTGATGTCCGGGCTGTACAGCAATCTGATAGGTATTGATTATTGTTCCAGAAGAATTAATCTTCGCACCATAAATATCATAAGAAGAATCACTTCGGGAATCTTCCCACACAACCAGATAGTCAGTACCGTCAAATTCCACGCTGGGACATGCTTGATATCCTGAGGCTTGTGATATACGGATATTCGCAGTATCGAGCACAATACCTGATTGACTTATGCGTGCGCCGTATATATCAATACTATCTTCATAAAGAGAAGCACTATGCCGCATATCTGCCCAAACTGCAAAGAAGTTCGTTCCGTCGAATGCGATTGTTGGTGAAAACTTACGATACTGACCGTTTGAAATCTGTATTGGTATGGTATCAATTACTGTACCAGACGTTGAAATTCGTACACAGTAGATATAACCATGGTTCCATGAATCATATGGGCTCCAGGCAACAAGATATACATCAGCAGCATATTTTATTGAGGTCTGATGATTAAACAAGAAGTAAGATGTGGTATCAATCACAAAACCACCAGGGTCAAGCACCACACCGGACTGAGAAACTCTGGCACCATAAATACCAGAATAAGCAAGCCA